>JBJMTO010000049.1:0-29325 GCA_045811665.1 Bradyrhizobium sp. | reverse complement strand
TCGGGGACAGTAGAGGTGACGGGGTGATTGTTGCGCCCCCGGGGCGCAAACGGAGGCGCATCACGTTCGATGCGCCCACCAGACGACGCCGGCAGTGCAATGCTGCCGGGCGAGAGGTGTTGTTTTGAGTCACACAAGATGAACGAGCGCCCTCATGACCGAAGTAGAAAAACGCGAACTGTTAGAGCATCAGCAAAAGATTTTTGAGGCCGGGGCGCAGCGTGCGGACAAGCGAACCGGCTCTTTCAGTTTTCTGACCTGGCCGTTCTTCATTGCTCCGTTAATTGCCGGCGAGGAGTTTCTGGCAACCACGCTCAAAGCCGAGGCCGGCGAGGAGGACGATGGGAAAGCCACTCGCACCGGCGTCGCCGTGCAGACGGCTTACGACGAGTCGCAGGCGTCTGATCCGCCCAAAACGGGGGCGGCAGAGGAGACGGCCGAGGGGTCCGCTGCGTTGTCGCATGCTAATGCGCCTCAGCCGGAATCGACCACACTTCCCGCGCAGCCGCATGAAGACGCTCCCAAGGCGAGCAGTCCGCGCAGCGAAAGTGTTGCCGCCGCAAGTGGCGGGGGAGGCGGTGGCGGAGGAGGAGACGGCGACGACGCCGAATCCGAATCCAAGTCTGATGATGCCGATTCAGGCTCTCGTGAGGTTCACAACACAGCCGGTGGCAGCTCCGTAAACGCGCTCGCTGACTCACACCTCGGAGGCAGTCAACTCCCGGGTGGATCAACTTTCGAAACAGTTCAGCCTGGTCTGCTTGGCGACTCGTTCGGTCCGGCGACCATCGGTTCCGCTCCCCTGCCTGGAAGTGTTGGCGTCTTGAGCGACCAGATGGATGGTTCGTTCGAGGCGATAGTGCAGCCGGTGCTTGCGGCGGTGACCGACACCACCGGCACTCTGAGCAACGACGTGCTCGACTCCATCGCGCCCGTCGAGGCGACAGTGCAGCCGGTGCTTGAGGCGGCGACCGATAGCGCTGGCACGCTGACCAATGACGTCGTCGACTCCATCCCGCCAGTCGCGATGACAGTGCAGCCGGTGTTAGAGGCGGTGAGCGACACCACGGGCACGCTGACCAACGACGTGGTCGACTCCATCGCGCCGGTGGAGGCGACAGTGCAGCCGGTGCTTGAGGCGGTGAGCGACACTACGGGCATGCTGACCGATGACGTGGTGGGCTCGATCGCGCCAGTCGAGACGACAGTGCGGCCGGTGATTGAGACGGTGAGCGACACCACGGGCACGCTGACCGATGACGTGATCGGCTCGATCGCGCCAGTGGAGACGATAGTGCCGCCGGCGCTTGAGGCTGTGAACGACACGGTAGGCACGCTGAGCGACACTCTAAACACATTTTCAAATGACTTGGCGGAAGGCGCAGCGCCGACCGGGACAACGGTTGACGCTGTTGATCCCGCGCTTGCGCCTGTACCGGGCAGTGACGCCGATCCAGGCAATCAGGCTCTTACCGACACCACCAACGTGGCCGCACCTCACCTTGGGAGTGCCGGCTTGGTGCCCACCGCGGCGGCCCCGGTGCTCCCCGGCCTCCCCGATCTTCTCGACGTATTGCAGGCGGCTGCGCCGGACGCGGCTGGCGGCTCGACCGATCAAGCGGTCGCGAGTGCGGCGGCGTCGGCGGCCGACACCACCGATCCGGTCCTCGCGGCCACGACCGGCGCAGACAGCCAGCCGGTCGCGTTGTCGGGAACGGCTGCATCAGAAAGTGCCGGTCCTGACACGCTCGACAGTTCGGCCTCGGCCATGGACCTGGCCGCCCCCGCGACCGATGATCTGGCTCTATCGGCCGATACAGCAACACATGCTCTTACGAATGTGGCGCCGGTCATTGACACCACCGAATCGGTGCTCGCCACGACATCCGCCGCTCTGACCAATCCGACGAGCGAAGTGTCGCATCTGACGGACAGCGGAAGCTTGGATAGCGACACGCTTGCGAATGCGCCCGTCGCTGACGTCACCGAACCGGTGCTCGCCACGACAGACGTCGCCTTGAACGATCCAATCAGCGAGGTGTCACCTCTAAGAGACAGCGCAAGCTTGAATAGCGGCACGCTTTCGAATGCGCCCGCCGCTGACACGACGGAACCGGTGCTTGGCACGACAGATGTCGCCTTGAGCAATTCGACCACCGACGTGTCCAATTCGACGGGCAGTGAAAACTTGGCTAGCGACAGTTTGCCGAACGCAGCGCCCGTTGTTGAGACCACCCAACCGGTGCTTGCGAGTACCGACCTGTTCGAGGCGGGTGAGCCGGACAGCAGCGACCAAGCCGGGCCGGCCGACACTCTTCTCGCGCTCGCCACCGCTGACGCACCGATGGTGGTTCCGGAATCCGCGACCGCCCCGGCCAGCGCAAACACGGACGTTTCGAATCCAACAGCCGGCGCGGCGGCAGCCGAATTCGATGGCGACGTGATCGCCTTGAACGACACGGAACAGCCGGCAGAAAATGCTCTATTCACGGATGCCCAGTACACGGAATACGGCGTCACGCTGAGCAGTAATATTGAAATACCCCAGCAGACCGCCGCATCATCGATTGACGCCGCTCCGACTGAGGACACTTCCGCGCCGGTCGTGGTTGAGGACGTCCAACAGGCACCACCGCCGCCCGATGCCGTGGATACGACTAGTGCCGTCGATCACCTTGGACTTCGCGATGCCATCCTATAGCGGGGGCTAACATGGCCGCGGTCGAGACCCTGAGCAGTGCGCTGCCCAACCAGTCTTTGGATCGCCCCGCTCCGGGTGGCGAGGCCCGCGACAGTGTTGGACCACGCAACCCGCTGGCTGCCTGGCGTTCCGTCGCCCGCACGAATCTGATCGCAGTGGCGGCATTTTCGGTCGTCGTGAATTTGCTGATGCTCACGATGCCGATGTACCTGTTCCAGATATCCGACCGCGTGCTGACGAGCCGCAGCCTCGAAACCCTGCTGATGCTCTCAGCTCTCGCGCTGGCCTTTATGGGAATCCTCTCGATTGTCGACATCCTGCGTCGGCAGGTGCTGGGGCGTCTTGCGACCAAGATGGAGGCTTTGCTCGGCGGCGCGGTGCTGGCGAGCAGCATCAACAACGCCAGGGCCGGCGAGGGCGGGACCATCCAGGCGATCCGCAGCCTTCACCAGGTGCGCGGGTTTATTTCCAGCCCGGTCATGCTTCTGCTGATGGACGCGCCGCTCTCCCCGCTCTACTTCGGTGTCATATTCCTCGTTCACCGCGATCTCGGCTTCGTTGCGGTGGTAGCGGGCTTGGCTCTGGCGCTGATTGCGGTGATCAACCAGAAAGCCACGTCGGAGCGACTGGGCCAGGCAGGTGTCCATGCTGCTGAGGCTGATGCGGCGGCGGAGTCGCTGGCGCGAAATTCACAAGTGATCAATGCGATGGGAATGCTGAGCGAAAGCATTCTCCACTGGGGCCGTCGGCAAGCGCCGGCCCTGACCGTGCAGAGTCAGGCTCTCGACCGGAATTTCTGGATCAGCGGCGCGTCCAAATTCGTCCGGCTCATCACCCAGATCGCGATCCTCGGAATGGGCGCCTATCTCGCGCTGAATGCCGAGATCACCGGCGGCATGATGATCGCGGCCTCGATCATTGCCGGCCGCGCGCTGCAACCTCTGGAAGGCTTGATCGAGGGATGGCGCAGTTGCGTTCAGGCGCGATCGGCCTATGCGCGCGTCAAGCAGGCCGTCGAGTCATTCCAGCGCGAGACACCGAAGCTGCGCCTGCCCAAACCCAAGGGGCGATTGACGGTGGATCGGGTCCTGTACCTGCCCCCCGGCTTGAAGGAGCCGGTGCTCAACGGTGTGTCGCTAGAACTCGCGCCGGGAGAGTCGTTGGCTATTGTCGGACCGTCCGGATCAGGCAAGTCGACGCTTGCACGCATTCTGGTGGGCTGTCTTGTGCCGACCGCAGGCAAGGTCAGACTGGACGGAACGGAGCTGCGTAACTGGGATCGCCGCCAGTTCGGGGAATATACCGGGTACTTGCCGCAGGAGGTCGAGCTGTTTCCCGGGACCATCAAGCAAAACATCTGCCGCATGCGCGATGACCTGCCCGACGCGAGCATCTACGAGGCGGCGATGTTCTCGGGCATTCACGACATGGTCTGTCAACTCCCGCAAGGATACGAAACCGTGCTCGACCGGGGCGGCGGGCCGCTCTCCGGCGGACAGAAGCAACGCATCGCGCTCGCCCGGGCTTTTTTCGGCAACCCGTCGCTTGTGGTGCTCGACGAACCCAATTCGAATCTTGACGCTGCAGGCGAGCAGGCTTTGACCGAGACACTGCAGCGCGCCAAGAAGCGGGGCGTAACCGCTGTGGTGGTAACGCTGCGCCCGGCGCTGCTGAACAGCGTGGACAAGGTGCTGATCCTGCGAGCTGGAAGGGCGGAAGCATTTGGATCACCCAGCGACGTGCTGCATCGCCTGGTCCGCACACCGGGTCGGCCTGGTGGAGAGGCTCCGCAGCAGCCGCGGCGCATCGAATCCTCCGGGCCTGAGGCGAGTAGCGCCGGAGGGACAGCATGAGACCAGGAAAAGACGGCAGCGGAGAGTGGTACGGCGGCGTTCCGCTCAGCGCCAAATGGCCGATCTTCACCGGGCTTGCCATCCTGGTCGTTTGGCTCGGCTGTTTTGGTGTTTGGGCCGGAGTCGCTCCACTCAACAGTGCCGTCGTCGCCTCCGGAACGTTCGTCGCCACCGGTCAGAACAAGCAGATCCAGCACTTCGAGGGCGGCATCATTCGCGAGATTGTGGTCTCGGAAGGTGATGTCGTTGAAGCCAACCAGGTCCTTGCGCGCATGGACGACACTGCCGCGAACGCCAAACTGAGGCGGCTGGTTTTGAAAAAGTATCGATTGATTGCGATGAAGGCGCGGCTTGAAGCTGAAATGCGCGCTTCCGACACCATTGAAACTCCCTCCGCATTCGCCCAGAGCGCACGCGACCCGGAGATCGAAGCGATTCTTGATCGACAACGCGCCGAGCTACGGGCACGCCGGGCTAGTCTCGCCAACGAAGAAAGCGTGCTCCGGAAACAAATCGCGGGGCTGGAGGAAAGCGTTCGCGGATATCAGGCGCAAGTGCAGTCCACCAGAGAACGGATTGCCCTTTTCGCCGAAGAGCTAAAGGACAAGGATTCGCTTCTACGCCAACAGTTGGTCCGCAAGACGGATGTGCTGGCGGTGCGCCGCTCCGAGGCGGGTCTTGGAGGCGACCTTGGGGAATATCTCGGCCGCATCGCCGATTCAAACGAGCGGATCGCACAGGCGCACGAAAAGATAGCCCAGGTGTATTCGACAGCACTTCGTGACGCGATCAAGGAGCTGCGCGAGACGGAGGCGGATTTGGACGATGTCGAGGAGCAGATCCGCGCCGCCCAGGACGTGGTAGACCGGGTCGAGGTTCGCTCCCCGGTGCGCGGCATCGTAGTGAAGAAGAATTTCCACACTGCGGGTGGTGTCGTTTCGTCTGGCGCCGTGATCCTTGAGCTGCTGCCGATTGGCGAGGAGCGCATCATCGAGGCACATGTAAACCCGAAGGATATTTCGCATGTCAGCGTAGGGCAGGAGGCGCTGGTGCGGTTATCGGCACTGAACCAGCGCATCACGCCGATGGTCGGAGCGAGCGTCATCTATGTCTCCGCAGACGCCTTGGCGCAGCAACTGCAGGTCAAGACTGAAACACGCCCCGAGACCGACGCGCGTCGTGACTATGTCGTTCGCGTGCGTCTCGACCCAGACGATATACTCCGGCGCGTGCCTGAATTCGTTCCGACACCCGGGATGCCGGCCGACGTTTACATCAAGACCGGTGAGCGCACCTTTTTCGAGTACATCATGAAGCCGGTCTTCGACAGCTTCTCGCGCGCATTCCGTGAAACCTGAAATGGACAAGCAACCCGGCGCGAACTGCCGATGCGGCGAGCCACCCGGACGCTTGCTCCACAGCTGCGCCCAAAGAGGCCGGCGGGTGAGCGGTCCCTTATGTTAGGACGCGCAACACGCCTTTGTCCGGGCCAAGCCGACCACGAACGTAAAACTTCGCTGCATCCCCAAATGGATGACGCGCAGGTTGCGCCGACCTAAGCCTCAATGTTATCGACGTTTTTGGCTACGTTCCCTGATTCGGATGCGGGAGAGGGTATCGTGATGGCCTTTTTTAAACGTGAGCTCGGCCCGGTCGAGCGATTTGAAAGTGCGTTGAAAAGCAAGATCGCGGCGCGGCAGAAGCTGGCGGAGCAATTGAGCGTCGCCGAGACCACCGTTGGCGAAAAGCGCGTTGCTGCAGAGCGGCTGGCGGTTGCCGGCGCCACCACGGCCAAGCTTGAACGCGCAGAAGCCGACATGCGCGTCGTCGAAGGCCGGGCGAAAGCACTGCGGGCGACACTGGCAGAATTCGACGAGCAGGTTCTTTCAACCGAACGCGCATTGGCGGAGGCGAAGGTCCGGCGCGACCGGGAGCTGATGGCGGACCAGATCGAGGCCATGGCTGCGGCGATCGAGCGGGCTGCCCCGGGCTTCGTTACCGGAACCGCCGGACTCCTGGACGCCGTCACAAGCAGCGTGGCCTTAGTTCCCGAAGCAACAAGGTTCGCGACAAGCGTGGATGCGGTGCGTCGGGAAGTTCTCTCGGCTACGGACCTGGTGTGCTGGGAGCTACGGACCATCGCGGTGCGCACGCGCGCGGGCAACGCAAACACCGAGTTAAGCGCGCCAGTTGAGCCAGAACAGCCACTCGCGCCGGAAATTGACCGGCAACTGATCTACACGCTCAATCCGCTGGTTTGGCGCGAGGGCAGCGAGGTGCGCAGGGTTCCTGCATTTGCCCTGGTTGCGCTCCCCAAGACGTTGCTGCCGGTGGCGCTGCGGCATCAGCACGTCGACTATCTGAATGCCCGGCGAGTGCAGACCCTGATGCACGTCCATGGTAGCGGAGAGCTGAAGGCCGATCCACAACCGGACGACCCGCAGCTTGTTGATCTCGATGCGGTAGCGGCAGCGGAGCACGAGGGCGCGGAAGCAAACGTCGCCTGAACGCGGCGGATCATTGCTGAACGGTCGGCGTTCACCGGCGCTGTGAGCCGCGGCGCGGCTCGACCATCAATGCACCCTATCTGACCGAGACCGGAACTCGATCAATTCCGGCCCATTGCCTCCAGCGCTGCTTTCGCGTTCACTTGTGGCTTGCGAGAGCAGCAGCACATGCATTTTGTTTGTCTTTGGGAGGAAACTGCTTGCCCGAAAGTACGAGCCGAACCGCACCCGACCTCTTCAGTAACGCCCAGCAAATCCGCAAGCCGGCCGTCATCTCGAAGGGCGGAATCGTAGCCGCACAGTCACGCAAGGCCGCCGAAGTCGGCGCCGAGGTGCTGGCCGCAGGTGGAGATTGCGTCGATGCGGTGGTCGCCACCACCTTTGCGCTGGGGGTGTTGGAGCCCTGGATGAGCGGCATCGGCGGTGGTGGCGCAATGGTGCTCTATCGGGCACGTGAAGACCGCTACGAAGTGATCGACTACGGCATGCGTGCGCCCGGTGGCATCCGTCTTGAGAACTATCCGCTGACGGGCGAGGGCGCCGGTTCCGAGATTTTTCCTTGGCCTCGGGTCAAGGAGGACCGCAACGTTCACGGCCCCTCATCCATCGCGGTGCCGGGCGTAGTGGCGGGCATGGAGGAGGCGCACCGTCGTCACGCCAGAGTGCCGTGGAAGGAGCTGCTGAGCGCAAGCGTCGATCTCGCCGGCAAGGGTCTTCTGGTGGATTGGTGGACCACGCTGATGATCGCCAGTTCGGCAATCGACCTGCGGCGTTATCCCGCGAGCGCCGCCGCCTATCTTCAAGACGGGCTGCCGCCGAACCCGCAATGGGGCATCAAGTCCAGTGTGCGGCTGCCGCAGCATAGGTTGAAGGCGACGCTGGCGTACCTGGCCGCGGAAGGCCCGCGCGATTTCTACCAAGGCGATCTGGCGCGCAGCATCGCCTCCGACGTGCAGGCCGGTGATGGCGTCCTCTCCGTCGAAGATCTCGCTTCATTCCGTGCTCATGGGCGCGAACCCCTGATCATTCCCTATCGCGGCGGAAGGGTTGTTGCCACGCCAGAGCTCACCTGCGGTCCGACCTTGGCTCATACCTTGCGCTTGTTGCAGGAGAACCTACAGCTCGGGCGCGGTGTGCCGGATGCATCGGCTTACGCCGCCTATGCGCTGGCTCTGCAATCAGCTTACCGGGAGCGCCTGCAGGAGATGGGCGATGCCGATGGCAGGCGTGCGCTGGGCGCCGAGCATCTGGCGCCGGCCTGCACCACGCATTTTTCCGTCGTCGACCGCGACGGCAACATGGCGTCGGTGACACAAACGCTACTCTCGACGTTTGGCTCGAAGTACGTATTGCCGCAAACCGGGGTCACCATGAACAACGGCATCATGTGGTTCGACCCGACGCCTGGCGGACCCAATTCGCTTGCGCCCGGAAAGCGCTGTCTGACGAACTATACGCCAGTGCTAGCGCAGGCAGCGGACGGAAGACGCTTGGCGGTAGGCGCTTCCGGCGGACGCCGGATCTTGCCGGCGGTGACGCAGTTACTGTCCTTTGTGATGGATTTTGAAATGAATCTGGACGAAGCCATTCACCAGCCGCGCATCGACGCGAGTGAGGGGGCGGTCGTGATCGGCGATGTGCGTCTACCCCTGGAAGTTCGAGAGGAATTGCGGGCGCGTTTCGATTACGAAGAAGCGCGCGTGCAGACCTTTCCCAATAAATTTGCCTGCCCGAGCGTGGTGCTACGCGACGGCGATACCAATAGCGGCGCTAGCGAGATATCCCATCCCTGGGGCGAGGCGGTGCCGCAGACGTCGTAATCCCGATCACTGGACGCACTCTCGAGGGAGTTATTGGAGACCGCTTTGCCAGACAGTACCACCCCACGATCGATCAGCGAGATCGCAAGCTACCATGCCCACATCTACTACGATCCAGCAGCGACCCGCCTTGAAGCCGAGCGCCTGCGCACATGGATCGGCGAACGATTTGGGGTCACTTTAGGGCGCTGGCACGACGTCAAAGTAGGCCCGCATGACCAGCCGATGTTTCAGGTGGCCTTTGCCGCGGAGCTGTTTGCCAGCTTCGTACCCTGGCTGATGCTCAATCATGGGAGCTTAAGCGTCTTGGTGCATCCCAACACCGCCAATCCCCGCAGGGATCACCTCGAGGATCCAATCTGGATTGGACCGCCGGTTGTCGTGCACGGAGAGAAGCTGCCGGAGGACGCCGTTGCCGAGCAGCCGCTCGAGCCAAATACTTCTCCGGGCGTCCGTCCTTAATGGACGCCATCTCGCTGGTCACTACGATCAGGGACTTGCGACCAAGGATCGGAGCTGTGTGCGAACAATCCGGCTCACCAACCAAAAGGTGTGCGGCCGAACGGCGAGCGCCAATTTAACAGGCGCTCGCGCGGGTAGGGGTACGCGAATTCGGACGCCGGAGCCCGTCGGCGGGTCTTGATGCCGCCTTGCGGTTCGCCACTCAAGAGGACGACGAAATCGGTGCCCTTGCCGGTCTCTGAGCTCAATGGCTCATCGGTGATGATAAGCGATGAACGCGGGGTGATCCCGGCTATACGATCCAATGCGTCTTGCGGAATAACGATCCGATCCAGCGCCGCCTTTGCGCTGCCCGGGTCTGCCGGTTTCGGCTCACCACGAATGGAGCTATCGTTGGTGGGTCCGCCTTTGGTTGTTCCGTCGTTCAAAGAGACGACGCCCCATCGCATGCTGGTGTCTTTGCCCGCCTCCATGACCGTAAACAAGTGGGTGCCAATGGGCCGATCGGGATCCACGATCTTGATAGGGCTGTCGAATATGGGTTCAAAGGCTTGCCGCACATAGAGCCGCTGGGTCTTGCGGCTGACCATTAGCGATACCGGCTCGAGCTCGCGCGCCACCTGGCGCGCGGCTTCTACTGCGGCAACCCGCGCAGCCTCTGCCAGCACCGCGGCTTCGCGAGCACGGGTGAGCGCATCGAGCTTCGGTTGCAGCTCCGCTTTCGCAGCGGCCAGTTGCGCCTGTAACTCAGCAAGCCTTGCGATCGCCTGAGCCTTCGCCGACTCAGCCTGATCCTTTGCGTCGCCTGAGGGCGAGAAACCAGGCGCAGTCTCCGCCGGCGGCATTTGGGCCTCCAGTCTGACACGAAGGTTTTCGGCCACCCGGACCGGTATCATTGCTTGCGCGGACTCCCTGGAAGCCTTTCCCACCGCGAGTCGCGCTTGATCGGCCTTTCGAGCGGCCTCATCCGCCTCCGCAGCGCGGGCGAGCGCCACAGCGCCGGCGCCGGTTTTCGGCTGGAACAGAGATGGATGGGCAATCTCGATCGGGGCCACATCGGTCGGCGCCACGATCACCCGCAAGCCCAGCCGAGTTGCCTCGAACAGGCGTGCTGCGAAGTCGAAAGGCAGGCGAACGCAGCCATGGGAGGCCGGATAGCCGGGGAGGGGACCGCCGTGAAGCGCAATCCCCGACCACGTGATGCGTTGCATGTGCGGCATGTAGGCGTCGTCGTACAAGTTCGAGTAGTGCTCGGCATTCTTCTGGATCACGCTGAAGATCCCGGCGGGCGTCTCGCGGCCCTTCTGGCCGCTCGACACCGGCGCGCGAAGGATCCAGCCGTTCGCGTCATAGATGGTGATCTGCTGCTTGCGCAGCGAAACGACGGCTACAATGGGCTCTCCAGCTGTACGCGACTCGACGGATTGGACCGAGCGCTCGCCCCGACGCTCTACCGCAAGTGCATGATCCAAAGGGACGACAATCAGCACGGCCAGAGCTGCAAGGACAAGGTCCGAGGGCCTCAGCCGGATCTGCTTGCGCATCTGGTTCAACACTCGACCCCGTGCCGCCCCGTCTTGCCGGGCGCGATGCAAGCTATTCTAACGTGGAACGAGTGCCTAGTCACGCTTCGCCGAGCTGTGAGTTCACTGCGTTTTCCTGAACGCGCCGCCGGGAAATGGATGGCGTCGTCGAATGACTCTGGCGTCAATTGCTAATTGTCCAGTTGCAGCGTTCTCAAATTCTAGCGGGTCGAGCCGGTAACCTCAGCTTTGCTACGCGCCGGCATGCAATTGGTGCAAATCACCAGCTTTTTCGTTAGCCTCGCTTCGGCAGCCAGCTGTTCTGCCTCTTCCGCCAAATACGCTTCTCTGCCTTCAAGCTTAGGCTTTGGCTCAGCCCCTACGCCTCCGATCGGTCCAACAATGATTTCCTTTTTTGGACGCGAGTTTTTCCTGGGCCGCTCTTCCGGGACGCCAGCGGTGGCATCAGCCGTCTCGGTCGGGGGCGATCCTAAACCATCCCATGAGAGCGGCGCGCCGGCTACGGGCGCATAGCAACCGTTCCCCGAGATGCAGCAACCTGCAACGGTCGCGGCAACAAAAAGAAGCGCAAGGATTCTCGACATGATGCAGCGTCCATTCAAAACGGCGAGCGATTAACCTACGACCGGCTACACAGTGGCACAAGCCAAACACCTTGCGCCTCTGATGTTAAAAAAGTCTGCAGTCGCACGGTTTCCGTCACCTCGTCTTAAATCGGCCGCGGTTTGGAGTCGCGTGTCGAGGAATTGCCGCGTGTGTTGCAATCTAGCCACCTCGCAAAACGAGTTGGGGTAAGCGCGACGAGATGCTTGGAAGCAAGAGTGCGGCGGCGCGACGCAGTTTTATTCTGTGGGAGCAGCGGAGATCTCACCAACGCCGACGCTTTGTGCGGCGATAGCTGCGCAACTGATCTTAGCGCTGCGGTCCCATTAGCCGATGCCCATGCTCGGCACACAGTACGTGGTGGTGAAGGTTGGCTATCCACTGCCGACCAGAAACAGTGCGGTTCAAATATTCTATACCGTCGTCGAGGTGCATCGAGACGCTGTTCCAGAAGAACGTTGGATATTTGTCGATGATATCGGCAGGTGAGGAATATCCGAGTTGGCGGTTCATCCCGATTTCTTCGAATTCGTAATAAAGCGCGTTTGCCTTCCGCGAGTACATGGGATCGCCAAGTTGCCCGATCAGGTCGGCGGCTTGCACCAGCTTTGGCTCCAGTGCAACTTTACTGGCTCGGTTGGCTGTTACCGGGAAACGTGTCTGCTCAATCGCTTCCGTAATGCGGGCAACGTCAAGCCCCGGGGATTTCCCAAGTCGCTCCATAGCAAACAATTTCGAGCGGTCCACGTGGTAAGGCGTGAGCGCTGCATCCGATGCGCCCCGAGGAAGCGTGACTTTCTTGCCGGTGGTGTCGGTGACGAACTCGGTTTCGGTATCATCCCTCAGAATACCACGGACGTACCCGATATCGTGCAACAGACAGGCGATGATCAAATGGCTGTAGTCTGCCGGTTCTATTCTCTGAGACTGCGTCATTCCCTGCAGAATGTCGCGCCCGACCATGGTGACCTGCAGGGTGTGCTCGAAATTGTGGTAAAGGGCATCGCTCATCCCCAGACATTCGATCGTACCGCGCGCCAACGAGCCCAGGCGCTCAGCAGTGTCATCGTGCTTTGAGCCAAAAATTCGGCGGAAATCCTTGGTCAGGAACTTGCCAAGCTTGCTGGCAGCAATGGCCGTGTTGGTTTTCATCTAGTGTCTCTCCGAAGATCCTGACCTTTCGAAGCTAACGCAGCACTCCAGGTTTTCCTCAATTCGATTCGTTAGGCGCGATGAGATCGGCAATGCGCAGAAGCCCTTGGCAGACCCGCCAAATACAGCTGGTGCCCAGGAATAATTCGGTCGCCTTGTTCATATCGCCAAATTGCAGATGGTAGCCGTTGGCGATGACGTTGATCGAGATATGCACGCCCCCCGTCACCACGAGCTGGGTTCGCGCGCAGTGAACGGCTTCGATCAGTCGTCGCCCAAATTCCCTGGCATCCTCCAGATCGAGCGCGATCAGGCGCGGCGGAGTGTGGGATTGATTGAAGGGAAAGACTGCTTCGACGAAAATAGTCCTTCCATCTGACAAGAAGAGGAGTTGGCTCACCGACTTTCCAGCCGGGAAAAGAAAGGCGCGCTCGTCCAGGTCGACTTTGATTTCGTACTTGGGCTTGAGTTCCGTGACGAGCCGCGGGGAGGAATTGATGGACATAAGTCACACACCCCTTGTTGGACGAGGATCGTAGGGTCTCTAACCCTCCGGGGCAACCGGAGCTTTCCGGTGTAGAAGCAAACTGGCAGAAGCTCCCTGACAAGCAAATTGGATGCCTTCGCGCCCTCGCGAGACTCTGGTTGGTCCCGGCCGGCCGGATACGGAATGCCTCGGACGTCGCTTGAACCTCGTGGAGAGCCAAGGACTGCGTTTTTTTCCGGGTGAAGCGGCCGCATTGGGGGCCCGTTTGTCGACACCGGCTACGCCCGAACCATCTTATGATCTGGATAAGTTCCGACTGTGGCTTCGACGCTGCGGCTCGACATGCGGAAAAGGCTTGGTAAACGGGCCTAACAACAGATTTCGCCGGCGTGTGCTCACGTGAGCGGCTTCCGTCCCGCACCGAGCCGTGTTAAACATCCTCATAGATAAACAACGACTTTTCGCAACTTCCGCTATACTGAGGCTGCTTGTTTACCAATTTATTTTGCCGACGCGCTTGCCGGCAAGTCGTCGATTAAAGGGAGGCGGTTTTCCGCCACTTCGTTTGAGTATTGCTCCCAACAAGAGGACCGACGAACTCCGCCGTCTATTGCAGACGGCCCAGAGCTATTTCGTCACCGCCGCCATTTTCAGCCTGGCCATCAACCTGCTCTATCTCGCCGGCCCGCTGTACATGTTGCAGGTCTATGACCGGGTGATTTCCAGCGCCAGCGAAGTGACGCTGGTGATGCTGACGATTGCGCTTCTTCTCGCGTACATGGCGTTGGCCGGTCTCGACGCCGTTCGCGCGCGAGTGCTGACGCGCGCCAGCATTCGGCTAGACCAGAAGATCGCCAGTCGCGTGATGACGGCGATCATCGATCGTTCCGCCACCGCCGGCGGGGCGCGTAGTCAGATGCTGCGCGATTTCGACACCTTCCGCCAGTTCATCACCGGCATGGGCATCCACGCGATCTTCGATCTGCCGTGGGCGCCGATCTATATCGGAGTGATTTTTGTACTACACCCGGCGCTCGGCGCGTTTGCGCTGGGGTGCTCTGTTCTTCTGGTGCTGATGGCGCTGCTTAACGAGTGGATCGTGAAGCCACCGCTCACCGAGTCCGGTGAGGCGGCATCCCGCAATTACAGCTTCACTGAGATGAGCCTGCGCAACACCGAAGTGGTGCGCGCGATGGGCATGACCGAAGGCCTGTTGCGGCGCTGGGGGCGTGACCGCAACCGCATGTTGGAACGGCAGGTCACGCCAAGCGACCGCGCCGCCACGATGCAGAGCGCGATCCGGTTTCTGCGGCTCTCGATGCAATCGTTGATCTTGGGGCTCGGCGCGTATCTTGTGATCGAGCGAATGGCGACGGTCGGCGCGATGTTTGCCGCCAGCATCCTGCTCGGGCGCGCGTTGCAGCCGGTCGAGCAGATCGTCGGATCCTGGCGTAACCTCGTCTCGGCACGTAGCGGGTTCTTGCGCGTCCGCGAATTGCTGTCGGCCAATCCGCCGCGCGAGGCCAGTCTTTCGTTGCCGCGGCCCAGTGGCCGTCTCTCGGTTGAGGCTTTGACTTTCGTCCCGCCGCTTACCAACAAGCCGATCTTGCGCGGCGTCGCCTTCGGGATCGACCCCGGCGAAGTGCTGGGCATCATTGGCCCCTCGGGTGCGGGCAAATCCACGCTCGCGCGCAACCTGGTCGGCGTGCTGATCCCCTCGGCAGGGGCGGTGCGCCTCGATGGCTCGGATGTCTCAGTGTGGGCGCGCACCTCGCTTGGTCATCATCTCGGCTACCTGCCGCAGGACATCGAACTGTTCGCCGACAGCGTCGCCGCCAACATCAGCCGGTTCCAGGAAGGCCAGGACCGCAGCGTGATCCTGGCAGCCCAAATGGCGGGTGTGCACGACATGATCCTGCGTCTGCCCGACGGCTACGATACGCAAGTCGGAGAAGGCGGCGCCATTCTCTCGGGCGGCTTCCGGCAGCGCATCGGGCTTGCGCGTGCGGTCTACGGTGAGCCGAGTCTCCTTGTACTGGACGAGCCGAGTTCGAACCTCGATGCCGATGGCGATGCGGCGTTGACCGATTGCATCATGCAGCTGAAAAAGCGCGGCACCACGGTGGTGATCATATCGCATCGGCCGAGCACCATTGGCGTCGTCGACAAGCTTCTCGTTCTCAAGGATGGCGTCGCCGAGATGTTCGGGCCCCGCGCCGAGATCATGTCGCGCTTGACCCGCGCGGTGCCGATGCATGCGGTCCAGAGCACCGCAGCCAGGACTGCACCATGATGAGTTATCTGAACACCGCCGTTCAGGCGATACGCGACGCCGTGGCTTCGTCGGGCGAAGATAACACCTCCGGCAAAGACGGCGCGCCGAGCGACTCGATCAAGCATGTCGCCCGTGCGGGCTGGTTGATCATCATCATGTTCTTTGGTGTGATCGGATCCTGGGCCGCCACCGCGCCGCTGCATGGCGCTATCGTCGGCAATGCAATCGTCAAAGTCGAGGGCAACCGCAAGAGCGTCCAGCATCTCGACGGCGGCATCGTAAAGGAGCTGCGAGTCAAGGAAGGCGACAAGGTTGACGCCGGCGATGTCCTGATCGTGCTCGATGAGACGCAGGCGCGGGCGGAGTATGACGTGCTGTCGCAGCAACACATGGTGCTTCGCGCCACCGAAGCGCGCTTGCTGACCGAGCTCGATCGCGGCACCGCCCTCGTGATGCCCGAGGACGTCAAGACCCAAGGCAGCTATTTCCGAAGTGTCTGGAACGGCCAGGTCAGCCAGTTCGAAAGCCGCCGCGCTGCGCTCGAAGGCCAGCGCAACGTGCTGCGCGAAAAGATCAACCAGTTGGGTTCGCAGATCGTCGGCGGGCAGGCGCAGGTGAAAGCTTTCACTGACCAGATTTCATCGATCCGCGCGGAGGCCAAGGACATCGCGCCGCTGGTTGAGCGTGGACTGATCGCGCGTCCGCGCATCCTGCAGCTCGAGCGCACCGCATTCGGACTGGAAGGACAGATCGCCGACGCCAACGCCAACATCGCAAAGGCGCGCCAGGCCATCTCGGAGCAGGATCAGCAGATCGCGCAGCTCGACAACGACCGCATGGCCGATGTCACCAAGGACCTTCGCGATACCCAGGCCAAGATGCTGGAGGTGATCCCGAAAGCCATGAACGCGAAGGCGGTGCTGGGTCGAATGGAAATTCGCTCGCCCTATGCCGGACGCGTGGTGGCGCTGACCGCGTTCTCCGTCGGCGGCGTCATCCAGCGCGGCGAGAAGATTCTCGACATCGTGCCGGATCAGGACTCGCTCACCATCGAGGCGCAAATCGCGGTGGAGGACATCAGCGACATCCGCCCGAACATGCGCGCCGAGGTTCACCTCACGGCCTACAAGCAGCGCATCGTCCCGATCATCCATGGCGATGTCATTCAGGTGTCGGCGGATCGCTTGACCGATCCGAAAACCAACAACCCGTACTATGTAGCGTTCGTAAAGGTAGACGCCGCTGAGCTCGCGGCGCTCCCCAATATCAAGCTCTATCCGGGTATGCCGGCCACGGTGATGATCCCGACCGTTCAGCGCACGGCGTTGGATTACATTGTTGGTCCGCTGGTGATGTCGTTCAATCATTCTTTTAGGCAAAAATAAAGCGATCCTCGCTTCATTTTCCCAAGTACGCCTGCCAATGTGGGGCGCTGAAGGCGCAATGATAAAGCCGATGTGCAGCACGAGGATCGATCAGTGCTTTCGGGTGGTGCAACGATGCTCCCTCCGATCACGTCGCCAAATGTGATCGTCGCGATGAGTGCGAGGGGACGCCGAGGGATCGGCGTAGATTTTACAGTTCAATACAGGATAGTTGTCTGACGATGCCGCTCCTGACCATCCATCATAAGACCGAATATCGCTACGCTTACCCAGTGGCCTTTGGCGAACATCGGATTATGCTGCGCCCGCGGGACGGCCACGATTTGCGTGTAGTGTCAAACGAGCTCGTGATCCTGCCTAAACCGGTGTCGCTCCGTTGGATCCACGACGTTTTCGGCAACAGTGTCGCGATCGCGACCTTTGAGCGCCGCGCCGCAGCGCTCTCATTCGCCTTGAGGGCGACAGTCGAGCACAACCCGGCGGAAGAGTTCGCATTGACCCCGGACGATCCGGCGTATTTTTATCCGTTCGCGTATGAGGACGAGGAGTTTCCTGACCTCGCTCACTTCATCACGCCGCAATATGGCGATCCCGACGGCCAGCTCTCCAGGTGGGCGCGCAGTTTTCTAGACCCAGAAGGGACGACGCCAACGTTCAAAATTCTTACTAACATGACGCACGGCATCCGCGAGACCTTTACCTACCGCAAGCGCTATGAGCTCGGCACCCAACATCCGCTCGATACGCTGCAGACAAAATCCGGCACCTGCCGCGACTACGCACTGTTCATGATCGAGGCGCTCCGGCGGCTCGGCATAGCCGCGCGCTTCGTGTCGGGATACCTGTTCGTGGCTGGGGACGGCGCCCCCGGCTATGCCGGTGGTGGTTCGACTCACGCCTGGGTCCAAGTCTACTTGCCAAGCGCGGGTTGGATCGAGTTCGACCCGACCAACGGCATTATTGGCGCTCGCGACCTCGTGCGCGTCGCGGTGGCGCGGGATCCGCGCCAGGCAATCCCGCTGCACGGTACTTTCATGGGTGCGGCCGACGCCTTTCTCGGCATGGACGTCACCGTCGAAATCTCTTCAGCGGATGCGGGGGCGGAGACCTAGCATGAAAATCAGGGTGGGCTTCGAGATCGCCTACTCGGCGGCGCAGCCAACGCCGATGGTCACCATGCTAAGCATTCACCCGTCGCGCTATTCGGACATCATCGGCAAGGAGACCATCACGGCGGAGCCGAACGTGCCAATCAGGTACTACCGCGACAGCTTCGATAATGTCTGCGGCCGGCTGGTGGCGCCCGCAGGCGGGGTGACGCTGCGGGGCAACGCGCTGGTGCGGGATTCCGGACTGCATGATGAGGTCGCGCCCGACGCGCAGCAACTGCCAATCGAGCAACTGCCCGACGAGATGCTGCTGTTCCTGATGGCAAGCCGCTATTGCGAGATCGACAAGCTGACCGACATCGCCTGGACGCTGTTCGGCAACACGCAGCCGGGTTGGCAGCGGGTGGTCGCGATCTGCGAGTTTGTGCACGATCACGTTACGTTCGGTTACAAGCACGCGGATCATATGAAGTCCGCACACGACGTCTATGAGCAGCGCGCCGGCGTGTGCCGCGATTTCGCGCACCTTGCGCTGACCTTCTGCCGCTGCATGGGGATCCCGGCCCGCTATTGCACCGGCTACATGGGCGATATCGGAATCCCACCCGACGGCGAGCCGATGGATTTCTCGGGCTGGTTCGAGGCCTATCTATCCGGCCGGTGGTACACCTTTGACGCGCGCCACGCTCACCCGCGGATCGGCCGCATTCTGATGGGCACTGGCCGCGACGCCGCCGACGTGGCGCTGACCACCAGCTTCGGCAGGATGGATCTAACCAAATTCCTGGTCGTTAGCGACGAGGTTGCGGCCTAGCGCCAAAACCCGCCCGGAATGGATGAAGGGGGCACTCCGCAAGGCAACGTACAGCTTCGTGACGCTCTGCCCAAAGCGGCTCTGGCGCAAGAAACCACGGAACCGTCTCTGTTCGGCAGCATCAAGAACCACGACCGCTTGAAGATAGGCGAGGTTATGAGTATTTTGCGCGATGCCAATTTCAGGCCGTTTCGTCGTCAGATACACCGGTTTGTTGCTTGCTGTTGGGTTTTTGACACTTCTTAGCATCGTTGGGATGACCATTTGGCTCGGAGAGCGGGCTCAGACTTACTCTAACGATGCCATCGAGGCGCGCGACACCCGCGTCTCAGCCGTTGAACTGCGCAGTGCAGTTCAGAGTGCCGAATCGGCACAGCGCGGTTTTCTTGTCAGTGGCAATGAAATCTATCTTGCACCTTACGATAGCGCCAAGGTTTCAGTGCGACGGCAACTCGATCGCCTCAAATTGTTGATGGCGCGGAAGGAAAGCGAGGCCATGGTCCGGCGGCTCTCCGTCATAATCGCTGAGAAGATCGACGAGATGGACCGCAGCATTGCCCTCAAGAAGGATCAGCGGGATGCTGAGTCGCTTTCGGTCTTTCGCACCAATCGTGGCAAGGCACTGATGGACGAAGCCAACGTCTTCCTGTCGAGCGTCATCAGAATGACGGACGACAGGTTGATAACCGGGGTCACTGAACAACGAGAGAATGCGTCAAAACTGCGTTGGGTCTCGTTGGTCGGGGGGCTGATCATCGTGGTAGTCGTCGGCGGAGTAACTGTTCTTGGTTTTCGGTATGTACTGGAAATTGCCCGCGCACGTGACCAGGTGCGCAGCCTCAACGTCAATCTGGAACAGCGGGTCAAGGAGCGGACTTCGGCGCTAGGCCACGCGCTTGATCGGGCCGAAGTCCTGCTGGCTGAAGTAAATCACCGCGTTGCGAACAGCCTGATGATGGTGGCCTCACTGGTGAGGCTTCAATCAAATGCGTTGCACAACCAGGAGGCAAAGAACGCTCTCGCCGAGACTGAAGCCCGCATTCACGCGATCTCGGACGTGCACAAACGGCTGTACAGCTCGGGGGATGTGCGACTGGTTGCGCTCGACGAATATTTGTTGGACCTGCTGAAAAATCTTCAAAGCTCGATGCAGAACGAGGGGCACGGCGCCTCGCTCGATTACCATCTCGAGCCCATCAAGCTGCGGACCGATTCCAGCATTAATCTCGGCGTAGTCGTGACGGAGTGGGTGACCAATGCTTTCAAGTATGCCTATCCGCAGCGGCGTGGCGAAGTTCGCGTGAATCTCAAACGTTTGGCAGATGGTCGGGGCCAATTGCTGGTGGAGGACGACGGCGTTGGCCGCAACTTCAGCGGAGCCGCTCAGGGTACTGGACTGGGGACCCGGCTCGTCAAGGCAATGGCCGGGAATCTTGGCGCCGAGATCGATTATTTGGCGCGCCAGCCCGGCACCCTGGCGCGTCTGACTTTTCCGATATCGGTCGATTGAAATGTTGGGCCCGCGGTTGTCATTCTCGATGTTGCTTTCTGTGCAGTCGGCGATCGCAAAAACCAGCGCCATGGGTATGGCTCTCTCGCTTTGCTGGTTGCCAACTCTCGTCACTGCTGGTTTGGCCCAGGATGGACCGGCCGGCATTACCAGCTCGATAGTTCTCCCCCCGTTCAATCCAGACATGGTGGCATGTGCAGCGCCCCCTGGCCTCCGAAAGGCACTCATCTTTGCACAAGACAATGAACGTCAGTTTATGCAGGGTGTCGCCCAGGGCCTCGCCAAGGCAGCAAAGGACCGAGGCCTCGAATACGAGGTAGCGCTCGCCAACAACGATCCAAAAAAGATGATCGAGCAAGTCGAAGTTGCTCAAGCCTCGCAAGTGGGCGCTGTCGTCGCAGCCCCGGTCGATCCGCCCTCTCTGAGCAGCAGCCTCAAAAAGATAATATGGGCGGGTGGATATGTCGGCACCATCGTCCCACCCCCCGCGACATCGCTTCTTAACGCCCCGCAATATCTGACCGGCAAAGTTCTCGGTGATGCCGCGGCCGCCTACATCACCCGGAAGCTGGAGGGCAAGGCAAAGGTGGTGTTGTTGACCCATGACAGCCTTCAATTCCTGGCGCCAAGGTTCGTCGCAATGCGCGACGCGCTCAAGGATCTTCCTGGGGTTACCATCGTAGCCGACATATCGCCGCTAACCGTCGACAAGGCAGGCGGCACCAATATGATGCGTACGATCCTTCTGGCGGATTCCAGGATCGATGTTGTGCTGGGAGCCGACACCGTGGTGCTTGGTGCGCTGTCCGCTCTGCGTGAAGCCGGCAAGCAAAGAGCTGACCAGTTCTTAGGTGGCATTGATGGAGAGCCCGAAGCGGTGGCGGAGATCAAGAGTGGGGGGCCTTACAAGACAAGCGTTAGTCTTGCGTCGCCCGTTTTCGGATACGCGATGGCTCAGCATGCGGCCGACTGGCTGGAGGGACGGAGCATTCCTCAGGCCATGGATATTCTGCCGAAACTGCTGACCTCCGGGAACATGGCCTCATACGAGGCCGACTTGGCTGATCCTGCAGCGGTCTATCGCGATCCGGCCCGCCGTGCGACGTATCTGAAAATGTACGGCAATATCTGTTACGATACGCGCGACCGGTTCATCAATTTTCCTTGGTCTTCAGAGAGGAATTGACGCAGATCATACGTTGCGCGGCGGTGTGACGATCGAGTATTCACCTCCACGCTGCAGTTCCACCTTTCCCGCAACTGTGGAGGTTTCGGAGTGGGAGCGCGGCATTTTAACCCGTCTGGGCGGCGCAAACAGCGGATCCGCTTGCTGTCTTGGAGCTGCGAACAACCCCTATTATCTGGCATTCGTTAAGTTAGAGCGGTTGAGCTTGCGCACTGCCCAACGTTAAACTCTACGCGGACATGCCAAGCATGTCTTTCTGCGGAGGTTCACGACGGACGTGCAGTCATCTACTCACACACAATCGCCGGGAGGGGCCAAGCTGGTCCTTGCCTCACTGATGTGGACCATAGGCCGCTCCCAGACGTGTGTTCGCGATAAGCCGCTATGCTGAGGCCCGAACAAATGCAGCAGCGTTAAGCGGCGGCTCTACCAGGTGGCGTCATCAGACCTCCGAAGGTTCATTAGGATGCTGAGCCAAACGCTGCACACAAAGTTTGTCAACACAACAATGTTTGCTGGAACAAAGTCAGCTAGAAAGGTCGCGTCTGCTCTACACACGACAAAATTTCCGACCGCGTTGTTAGAAACAGGGATTCCAATGATTGAGCAGCTGAAAGAGCGTGTAAACACCGACGACCGACTAGTCCGCCGCGGCCGCTTCCTTTCGACGCACTTCCTGATCGAGGTTGGTTCGACGCAATGGCTGATCAACGTCGTGGAGGGGCGCGTCTCCTCGGTGGAGCAGGGGCCGTTCGTGATGCCGTCCTGGTCGTTCGCATTGCGCGCCCCGCAGGAGGTGTGGGCCCAGTTCTGGGAAGCCGACCCGCGGCCCGGATCGCATGATCTGATGGCGCTGATCAAGCGGCGCGTTCTGACGACTGAAGGAAACCTCCAGGTCTTCATGGCGCACCTTCGTTACTTCAAGGAATGCCTCGCCAAGCTGCGGGTTGCAGCATGAACGCAAGCTTTGAACCGATCGTCGGGCGCTACATGAATCTTCAATTGTTGGGCCGTCCGCACCGCCTTTACATCGAGGAGGCCGGGCAAGGCGTGCCGCTGTTATGCCTGCACACCGCAGGTTCGGACGGCCGGCAATATCGCGCGCTGATGAATCACAAAGACATCACTGCCCGCCACCGTGTCATTGCCTTCGACATGCCTTGGCACGGCAAATCGTCGCCGCCAGCCGGCTGGCACGATGAGGAATACCAGCTCACCTCCAAGCAATACATCACGATGATTCTCGAGGTGATGCAGGCGCTCGAACTCGACAAGCCCATCGTGATGGGATGCTCGATCGGTGGACGCATCGTGCTGCATCTAGCGCTGGAGCATCCAGACCGCTTCCGGGCGCTTATCGGCTTGCAAGCGGGCGCTCACGTCGACCCCTATTATGATCTCAACTTCCTGCATCGCCCGGACGTGCATGGCGGCGAAGTCTGCGCGGCTATCGTTTCCGGCTTGGTTGGACCGAAGGCGCCTGCCAACGAGCGTTGGGAAACACTTTGGCACTACATGCAAGGTGGCCCGGGTGTTTTCAAAGGCGATCTGTATTTCTACAAGATCGACGGCGACATCCGCCAGCGTGTCGCGCAGATCGATACAACGCGTTGTCCGTTGTTCCTGCTGTCCGGCGAATACGATTATTCGTGCACGCCCGAGGAATCAATGGCTGTCGCGGCGAGCGTAAAGGACGCCAAAGCCACCATCATGAAGGGGCTTGGCCATTTTCCGATGAGCGAGGACCCGGAGACTTTCATCAGTCACCTGCTTCCCGTGCTCGATGAGATCGGCCGAATATCCCGCAAAGCGCGGGCTTGACCGAGGACTCCACTAAAGTTCCAAAGGGATTGGGGCCCGCAACAACCCGACACTCTCCACCGTCTCGCCTTGCTTTGGCCAAATCGCAATGAAGGTTGGGGGCCCAAGGTCTGTACAGGTAATCCGCCAGTCCTTGTATCAGCGACAATGTAGGGGGTACGGATTCAATGGATTCCACGCTGCTCTCGAAACTAAGCGATGATCCGTGCGATGCCGTTGTGATGGCGCCCGATGCCGCTCAGGTTGCGCCCTCCGACAAAGAGCTTTCGAGCTTATTGCATCAAGCTGCGCGTTCTCGTGTACGTACCCAAACCTCCTCCGACGTGCCGGGCGGGCCAACAGCTCCGCCGGTCGATACCACGTTTCGTCCGACTTCGGACAACGATGTTCTGGGTGCAGGCCGCTCGAAGGTCAGGCGGGCGTTACGTGCCTTGCTTGCGTTGTCGTTGGCCGTGTGCAGCGGGCTTGCTGCCCTCGCTTGGAACTCTTACGGCGATGCGGCCAAGGCGAAGGTCGCTGAACTAACTGAACTGGCGACGCATCTGAGCGTGAGTTCACCAAGGCCGCCCGAAGACCAAACGCTCGCGGCGCAGCCGGTGGTTCGAGATGCAGCACCTCCGCAACCGGCGACTTTCCCTCCGAACGCACCGGAATCCGTTGCGACAGCCGCTGCCGATCCTTCTTCGCCGCAGTTGCTCCGGTCGATGGCACAAGATCTGGCAGCTCAAGCGCGAGAGCTCGAGCAACTCAAGGCCACCGTGGAGCAGCTCAAGGTGAGCCAGCAACAACTGGTCAGGGATGTTGCAAAATCTTCTGAGCAGAACCTGGCCACCAAGACATCGGCGCCACGCCCGCGGGCTGCCGCCGCGCCGGTGGAGCGCAAGCCAGCTGCATTTTATGGCGCGCAAGCCGCTGCAGCCCGGGGGAGCGTGCGGCAAGCCGCTGAACCTTATTACCCCGCGCGGCAACCTGAACCACAACCACGGATTTTTGCTGAGCCAGAGTTGTCATCGGTGCCGAGGCCACCAATGCCCGTGCGCTAGCAATGGTTGTTTTACCGCTGCCATGTGCAGACGTGTCGCGGCATTCGCTGTGCTCTGGCCAATCCGACAGGGCCGGTCGGCCGCACAGCGGATGTTGACCCCCAACTTCAATCGTTTCGATGTTTGCCCGCTTTGTCGCGCCGTTATGAGCCGACCCAGATTGTCCGGAAATTTGCGAGGTCTTCGAAGCGTGTTGAGGAGTCTTTAGCTTAGCCCTTTCGCGCCTTCTTTCGACCGCTCATGACTTTCTTTGCAGCCTTTGTAACGGCACGCGCCGACGAGCGAGCGTACTGCGCTAGTTCACCTGCAACACCACGCGCGGGTTTGCGTCCTGCCGGCTTTTTCGTTGCTTTCTTCGCCATCCTCAGCCTCCTTGTTAGCCCCGAACGAAACTTTCAGTGGAACCGAAAGTTCCACGTGGTTGGACACGCGCATTGGCGGCCTGTCGGTTATAATCCAAACGAGCAGGACGGTGGAGCCTGCCAAACTGCTCTGGCGTTCAAGGTTGCTCGCTCGCTGCGCCTTTCATGATGATGGTGCCTACGGCAAACGTGCAGGTTCGCGCTGAATAGGCTCTCGCATTAAAGAAGGAGTGTTCGGCATGAGACGGCGCGAGTTCATGGCTCTCTTTGGTGCTGCAGCGGTCTGGCCGCTCGCGGCGGACGCTCAGCAGCCGACTAAAATCCAGCGCATCGGGTATCTCGACTATGGCGCGGGCATATTGCCGAGCGGCGGCTTTGCACCGTTCCATGATACCTATCGGCGCAAACCCTTCCTGGAGGGATTGCGGGAACGTGGCTGGGTTGAAGGACAGAACGTTACCATTGAGCGACGTTTTGCGGCCGGCCAGGCAGATCGGCTTCCTGCACTTGCCGCTGAACTGGTAGCCCTCAACGTCGACGTGATACTCGCGGCGGCGACCCCGGCGGCAAAGGCTGCGCAGAACGCGACCAGCACGATCGCGATCGTGATGGCCGACCCGGGCGATGCGGTGCAGCTCGGGCTCGCCGCCAGCCTTGCACGGCCTGGGGCAAATATCACCGGCGTGACCTCGCTTGCACCTGAACTGGCGACCAAGCGACTGGCATTGCTCAAGGAGGCATTTCCCAAGACCGCGCGCGTTGCGGTTCTCTGGAATTCTGCCATCCCGCCTGCGGAAGTGGCGTTAAAGGAGCTACGGGCCGGCGCACCCATGTTGGGGATCGATTTGCAATTCGTGGAGGTGCCGGGACCGCCAGGTTTCGCGGAGGCCTTTGCAGCTGTCATGCGAGAACGCGCCGACGCGCTGTTCGTATTTCCGGATCCGCTGACATTCGGGAATAGAGAATCGATCGTGGGCTTCGCCAACAAAAATTCCATCCCGGCTTTGTTCGGCGCACGAGAGTTCGTCGAGGCTGGCGGACTGATGTCGTATGGATCCGATTACCCGACCTTGTTCCGCCGCGCCGGCAACTATGTCGGTCGCATTCTCAAAGGCGAAAGTCCCGGCGACCTTCCGGTCGAACTGCCGGCAAAGTTCGAGCTGATCATCAACCTGAAAACTGCCAAGGCGTTTGGATTCGAGATCGCGCCAACGTTGCTCGCCCGTGCCGATGACGTGATCGAATAGGCAGGCCTTTGGTTCTGAAAACGAGCCCAATACCCGATCCGGTACTGATGCCCTCGCCAAAGATCAAAACCCGCGCCACGCTGCATCGCCGCGGGACTAGCCATAATCCGGCAATGAACCGGCCTTCCGTCCGATGATCTTGTAGAGGTCAGGACCCAGCCGATTGTCGCCCTCATTGTTCGGATGAACCATCGGGCAAGCTTGAGCTGATCATCAACTCAGCCGAGGCGGGGCTCGTTCAGCGCGTTTGGCGCGGGTTGAGGTTGTGAAGCGGCGACTTAGGCTTTGAGATTGCTCAAGCAGAGTGAGCTGCCAGCTTTTCCTCCGCGAAAAACTGAAGTGCGCCGTACCCTTCCATGTCAACAGCATACCGAAAGTTGCCATCGACTGTCGGAAAAACGGCAACGACGATGCCGTCCTCGTGGTCGTCGGCTGTTTTCTCTACATTTTCGCCGACTGCAAACTTCGCCATTGAAAAACTCCTTCTGGAATCGTCCGATGGGATTGTTTCCTGAACTAGTTAACAAATTTTTAACCAGTTTGGTTTGCCTGGACCGATTTCAACGTAGCACGTACCGCCATTGGCACTGCTGTTGCCCTAAACCTTGCAGTTATGGCCAGCCGCCGCGCCGGCGTCACAGGTGCAATGCCGCTTCAACGTGCCTCTGCAATTCATCTAGGTCTGGGTGCCCGGGCTGATCTTCGTTCGCCTGCACCGGTCGATCTTTGGCTACTTGCATGCTGGCAGCTTTATCTCTGAGCGACTGCACGATCCAGGAGGACTGTTCCGGATCCAGTACTAAGGTCGCTTCCATGTCGTTCGGATTTCCGTTTTTTTCGATGGCGTCAGCTAACGACAACATCATGTCCGCAGTGTCTGTCATTTAAATCCCGCTTGGTTGAATTGCGCGGCATGCTGCCAAGCCATCTTTTTACATTCAACCAACCTCGCCTCCATTTCAGCAAGCACAGGCTCAAGATTTTTTGATGATCATAGGTAGTAGACAGAAAAATCATCTGCCGTTCCCCCATCTTTTCGCAATACGCCATGCAACGACTTCACCCCAGCTTTGTCAGATGAGGATGTGCCGGGGGTGAGCGCGAAGAGGCTATTGCCTCAAGAGGGCCTTCACATCGTCGTAAGTTTCCATGACGCTAAGCGACTCATTGTTCACGAGCTTGATAGATGTCGTTTTGTGAACGCCGCGCCATGTATCGTCAAAATGTGAGCGGTCGCCACGATCTTCTTTGCGCCCGCAGATGCTCTGCCGCCCAGGAGGCTTGCTAGGGTTACTTCGATAAAATTAGACATTCCCAGTCCGGATTGTTGGTTTCGCCGACGAGGTGACTACGCGTTACCGGCTCTAAAGAGCCCCGTACCGCACCAGGGCATAAAAAGGGGCCGCCGAAGCGACCCCAAGTCAAGGGAGGAAACGCCCCATGAGGGCAGCGCGATGATGACGGATTTGCCGCTCCGCCACTATGCTTCCTGGGCCACAGGTTGAGAATTCCACCGAAATCTCCGAGCCCCGATCCGGTGCACTGGCGGATGGCGTCTCGCTTTGCATTCTGATGAAGACTCAGGGTTCTTGTTAGCTCACCTGGGTATGGTTCACTCATCGATTGGGACGGTGACCCGAACGGTAATCGGTTCTTTCGCGCATGTCGCTCGTGTCCACTGGCATCATCTTGGCCTTCATCTCCAAGTAGTATTCTTCGCGCGCTCGCCGAAGCTTTTCCTGATGCGCTTTGAAGCTATTCACCCGGGCTCGTATGTGGTCGCGCTCAGACAAGGAAGATGCAATTGGTGTGATGTAAGCGCAGGACTCGACCGGCTTTAGAAGGTAGGCGGGCGTTTCTTCAGTTGTACTTAGATCGGCTAAAAGTTCTCTGAACGGCTGCTCGCAGCGTTCGACATCGTTCACCGGTTCCGCAGCTACTTCTTCAGCTGGATTCACACAGCCTGAAAGTTCTTTGATGAGTTCGCCGCAGGGCTCGTCGCCGAGCATCGCTTCACTCAGAGCGCCTGGAAGTTCGCTGACAGGTCGGTGTTGGCGCTTCACGTCCTGCACAAAGTTCATTGTGCTCTCAATCAGAGCATCAAGATCGTGCTTCCAATTCATCGGCGCAGCTCCCAACCCGACCAACACTGAGCAGCGAGACCAGGCGAGTCGTCAAGCAACCGTCCTTGTTTACTGAGGACTTGGTCACAGTTCTCTAGGCAGGCACGCGCCGTGCTGACTCGGCGAAGGATGTCTCAATGCCGGAAATCAGATTTGCATAAGCAAATAGGATCAGAACCAGGCGGCTGGAACGACCCCCAAGAGCCGGGCTAAATGCACCGCCAAATTAAGGCGTCGGTCCGTCATGTTTGTAGAACACGGGCGTTCGTGCGCTGGCTGCCCGCGGACGACGTCCGGTTTTCTGCGCCGTCGGTTCGCTTGCCCACTTCGAAAGTTTCTTTCTGATGAATCGTGCCTTCCGCCGCGACTTTGCTTGTCCGACGTCCGTTGGCCGATCGAGACGTCAGTGTTTTCGGGGGCAATGCAAGCTTTGACCACATACCTCCGTCCAGACCGTAAACAGATATCGCAGCGCCCATACCCACTGCTCCAAGGTCCGATCTAGGCGGATCCGCAAGGCGTTTGATTAGGGATTTGCGCCCGACGAGCGGCCGCAAGCAAGCAACGGATTGTGAACTGCACTCGCCCACGCTTGTTGTAAGTTTCGAAAACTCCCATTGGAAGAAGGTATGCCCCGGACAAGAGCGAGGCCCCATCATGATCAAACTGAAGATAAACGGTCAGGAACAGAACTGGGACGGCGACCCGGATCTTCCACTACTCTGGTTTCTCCGCGATGAGGCCGGCTTGACGGGTACAAAATACGGTTGCGGCCAGGCTCTGTGCGGGGCATGTACCATTATTGTCGACAGGCAGGCCGTCCGCGCGTGCGTTACCTCCGTTTCCGACGTTGTCGGCCGGGAGGTTACGACCATCGAAGGCCTTCATCCCACCGGCGATCACGCGGTTCAGAAGGCCTGGCGTCAACTGAACGTCCCACAATGCGGTTATTGCCAGGCCGGTCAGATCATGCAAGCCGCCGCACTGTTGCTTGAAAATCCAAGACCTAGCCACGATCAGATACGCGAAGCGATGTCGGGTAACCTCTGCCGTTGCGGCTGTTACCAACGCATCGAAAACGCCGTCCATCTCGCCTCAACAGGGGTGTGATCATGAGCATCCTTACCAGTCCCAAAAAGCTCCGCGGCTTTGAACGACACATCAGGGTCGACAACGTTTCGCGCCGCAGTATCCTGAAGGGTCTTGGGTTGGCGGGCGGCTTCGTGCTGGCAGCACCCGTGATGGTCCGCCCGGGCTTGGCTGCGTACCAGACCGGCGCCGACAAGATGCCGCACGGGACGGTGGTCGACCCCCGCGTGTT
>JBJMTO010000048.1:0-2545 GCA_045811665.1 Bradyrhizobium sp. | reverse complement strand
AGGCTGCGCCTGCGGCGCCCATTACCGGAGCGACGCTGCTGTCCGGCGCCGTGGCCACGAACTCGCTTACCACCGGCTTCGCGGTCGGCAACACCATCACGGTGAATGGTACGCCCATTACGTTCGTTGCCTCTGGCGCGGCCGGCAACCAGCTCAACGTCACCGACAGCGTCCAGACGCTGCTCGCCAAAATCGACTCGATCACCGGCACTTCCATTCCCTCGACCGTCAGTGGGGGCGTGATCAGGCTCCACACCGACAATGCCGCGAGCCTGACCGCCACCAGTTCGAACGCCGCCGCTTTTCTTGCCCTCGGCTTTGGTCCCAGCGTAACCGCTGCGATTCCACCGCTGCGGGTCGGCAGCGTTCCATTTGGCACGGCGACCACGCTGGTCAGCGGCACGCCGGCGAATACGATTGCCTGGTACACCGGCGAAGCTGGGCCGGGGCCCGCCCGCGCTACGGCGACGGCTCGGGTCGACCCGTCGGCTGCCGTGCAATACGGAATGCGTGCCAACGAGCAGGCCATTCGTTCGCAGGTTCAAACGCTGGCGGTTTTCGCCGCGGTCACTACAGCCGTCAGTCCAAACGCGGCCTTGCAGGTCCAGGCGCTCAGCCAACGCGTCGCGGAGAACCTTATGCTGCAGCCTGGGCGGCAAACCATCGAAAATATTCAGTCGGATCTTGCGACCGCGCAGCTGACGATGAAAAATGCCAAATCGCGGCAAACACAGGCGCAGGGACTGCTACAGGGCATCATCGACCAGGCCGAGAGCGTTTCTCGCGATCAGGTGGCCAGTCAAATTCTCGCGCTGCAGACCAGCCTGCAGGCTTCCTATCAGACCACCGCGATGCTCTCGCAGCTGACGCTTACCAAGTATCTTCCCTGAGCGCTGCGCTGGCCGGCGTTAGGCTGTCGTTAACCACGTCTATTTACTGTTTGGTCACAACTGCGGGCCGGGTCCCGCCGCTTTTGGAGCCAACCATGACCGATCAAGTTCATCTCGTGGTAGCCACGCCCTGCTTCGGCGGCCAGGTCTCCAGCATCTATGCCGGGTCCATCTTCCACCTGCAACGAGCCGTTCGGTCAAGGTCCAACATCGACCTGACTGTTTTGATGCGCGACGGCGACGCGTTGATTACCCGGGCGAGATCCAATCTGGTGACGCAGTTTCTCGACGACCCGAGTGCAACGCATCTTCTGTTCGTGGACGCGGATATCGGCTTCACGCCTGACCAGGTTTACCGGCTGATAGAGTCGGGCGCCGACATGGTGGCCGGGGTCTACCCCATCAAGCGGGTCAACTGGGACAAGGCGAGACGGATGCTGGATTCTAACCGACCAGCCGCGCCTTCGGCCGCGCTCGATTACGTGCTGGAGATCGAAAATCCGGATCATGTGGTTGCACTCAACGGATTCACGCGGGTGCGCTACGCCGGCACCGGTTTCCTGATGATCCGGCGTCACGTCCTGGAAAAAATGTGCGAACATCCCGCTTACGCAGCGCTGCAGTTTTTTCGCGAACATTCCATCGATGCGCTCGCGGGAAGTCCCAACCGGTTTGCATTGTTCGATTGCATGATCGATCACGCAACCGGGACTTATCTCAGCGAGGACTTCGCCTTCTGCAAACGCTGGACCGATATGGGCGGCGAAATCTGGGCTGATCTCGAGAGCCGTCTGGATCATGTCGGCCCCTCGGTGTTTCACGGAGATGTTTCCTCGCAGTTTGCCGCGCCTGCACAAGCTGCGCCAGCAGCAGCGGCGAACGCTGCGTGAATTCATCGCCGGCGAGCGCCGACGTTGGCGGTGCGCGCGATAAACCCTCCTTGTTTGCCATATCAGGAGTTGTTGGATGCAGGCCGATCCTAACGAACGGACCGGGAATTCGGAACTATTCTGCGCGGACCGCATCGGATTTGCCAAGCTCACCACGATGGCTTTTCACGGAACCGATCTTCGGCCGTTGCGGGACGAGCTGATGGCGAAAGTCGCCGACGGAACGGCCAGCGCGGGCGATGGGCTCGATCTTTCGCTGATCGCGCAGCTACTGGGCGACAAGCAGACCGGTCTTTCCATTCAGGCCGAGGTGGTCGCCTTCCATCGGCTGTTTCGATCGCCATGCGCCACGCAGACACCAAAACTGCGCGTTCTTGCACTCGCGGCTGCGATCGACATGGGCGGCAACACGCCAATCGAGTTCTTGCTGGAAGAATCCGGAATCGAGCTGCTAACGCTTTATGTCGTTCCGGGAATAGACATGCCGTTCCCGCTGCCAGCTCATGACGTTGCGATAGTGATCGCCTCTGATTCGGAGGAATGCCGAGACGCGCTCCGGATCATCGAAGAGATGGCGCCAAGCTGGCAGCGTCCGATGCTGAACCCGCCGCACCTGGTTTGCAATCTGGATCGCGACAAGTTGCACCACCTCTTGAGCGGGATCGAAGGGCTCGACATGCCGGCAACGCTTTGCGTGACGCGCGTGCAATTGTCCGAGGTGGCGACGTCGGATCTTTCGCACAGCGAGTTTGCTGCCGAGCTGCA
>JBJMTO010000047.1:0-2905 GCA_045811665.1 Bradyrhizobium sp. | reverse complement strand
TGACGGCGCTGAGCCATCCAGCATCAACAATGCGTTGGTACCGGGATCGATCAATCAAGCCTGATGTCCGCTTTTTTCCGCCTTGCGCAATGATTCTCGAATAGATCCGTCGCTCACGGTTTCACCCCCGGCTCTACGTCGGCCTCCACGGTGTTTGCAATCTCCTGCAGCGCCATTAGCGATGCAAAAGCGCCAATCGAATAGCGTTTGATCCCGTCACTAATAGAAATGTCGTTAAGCTTGTACACCACATGCCATTCGACGGCTTTGGCAAACGCGTCCTTCTCCGTTTCGGTAGTCACTGAAACGAGATGATCGTCAATGTAAGTAGATACTGTAAAAGGCATAGATCACCGTATTTGATTCGGAAGCATCAGGGAAACTCGGGCAGCCGTGCGAGTTGCGCGGCGTGCTCGGCCGATAATGTTGCGGTCACCAGTGTTGGTCCGAACCGGACCGCGACAGTGATCCGACTTGCGTGTCGTTCACGACGGGTTTCGGTGAATGCAGGATCGTGCCCCTTGGCGTGGTGTAGCTGGCGGCGGGTCACCGCGACTGCCGGCTTGGTCCGGGCAGGTCAGCTGGCGAATGCCGGAAGGCTGACGGCGGCATCATCGCCGATTGGCGCGATGGTTTCCAGCGTCATATAGCGAGCGCGCTGCACGGCCCATTCGTCGTTCTGTTCGAGCAGGATTGCTCCGACGAGGCGGATGATGGCGTCCTCGTTGGGGAAGATGCCGACCACCTCGGTCCGTCGTTTGATCTCGCCGTTGAGACGTTCGATCGGGTTGGTGGAGTGCAGCTTGGTGCGATGGGCCGGCGGAAAGCTCATGTAGGCCAGCACGTCGACTTCGGCTTCGTCGAGGAAGGCCGCCAGCTTGGGCAGCTTCGGCCGCAGCTGGTCGGCGACGCGTCGCCATTGTGTGCGGGCGGCGTCGGCGTCATCCTGCGCAAACGCCGTGCCGATGAAGGCCGCAACGACGCGGCGCCCGCTCTTGCCGGCATGGGCGAGAACATTGCGCATGAAGTGGACACGGCAGCGCTGCCAGGTGGCGTTCAGCACCTTGGCGACGGCGCCCTTGATGCCTTCGTGGGCGTCGGAGATCACCAGCTTGACGCCGCGCAGGCCACGTCGGGCAAGCTTGCGCAGGAACGCGGTCCAGAATGTCTCGGCCTCGGAGGGACCGATATCAAGCCCGAGAATCTCGCGCCGTCCGTCACTGTTGACGCCGACCGCGACGATCACGGCGACTGACACGATGCGGCCGGCCTGACGCACTTTGACGTAGGTGGCGTCTATCCACAGATACAGCCAGTCGCCCTCGATCGGCCGGCCAAGGAAGGCCTTCACCTTGTCATCGATCTCCTCGCATAGCCGGCTGACCTGGCTCTTGGAGATGCCGCTCATCCCCATCGCCTTGACCAGGTCATCGACCGAACGGGTCGAGACGCCGTGGACATAGGCCTCCTGGATTACCGCAGTGAGCGCCTTCTCGGCCATCCGGCGCGGTTCCAGGAAGCCGGGGAAATAGCTGCCCTTGCGCAGCTTCGGGATCCGCAGTTCGACGGTTCCGGCGCGGGTCTCCCAGTCGCGGTCGCGGTAGCCATTGCGCTGCGCCAGCCGCTCCGGCGCCTTCTCGCCATAGCCGGCGCCGGTAAGGCTGCCGACCTCCAGCTCCATCAGGCGTTGCGCCGCAAAGCCAATCATCTCGCGCAGCAAATCGGCATCGGGGGTCTTCTCCACGAGGGCGCGGAGGTTCATCATATCATCGGTCATCGGAGGCTCCTCGGTTGCGTTGGCGTCTCGCAACCCGATCCTACCGGGAAATCGCCGATGACCACCGCAAAGCCGCCCGCCCGCTACGGCGCTATTTGGGGACGCGCGTGCGGGCGGCTTTGCTCTACCGAGCTACACCACGACCCGGGACACGACCGTTTCCGGAACCAATGCGAGTAGCGAGCATTCCCATATCATGGCGCGGAGAACAAACAGACGTTGGACAGAAGAAGACGATCGGCGGTTGATCGAACTCAGCGCCGCGAGCCGACCGCCTGTCTTGATCTCGGCTGATCTAAAGCGGTCCACACTGGCAGTGTACGGGCGGCTAAGCTTTCTCAGGGTACGCCAACGGGCGGCCAACAAGCAGAGCGATGTCGAAGGCGCGGCGGGCCCGGATCACCTTCAGGACAAGCTGCGTGACTAAGTTCGTCGCCTACGCCGACATCAGCGGCACGCCGCTGGCCGGGTATGATCTGGCAGCATTCGATGGAAGGGGCAGAGCAGGAAGCCCGGCAATTCCTAGAGCAGCACACGGTTAGGTGTGGTCTGACGACCATCGGCGGGTGGCGTGGTGAGACAGCGGCGCGCTGGACGCGTGGTCCGGCGTTGCCAGTTGCGTTTCCGTGAAGAGGTTTCGTGCGGTCGGACCGACCTGACACATAATCGGTTCCGAAGAAGCCATTTTCGGAAGCGATGAAGACGTCTTGAAATCAGTACCTGGTCGCACTCGCCGTCGACTGACAGCATGGTCGCCTCTGCCAGCACCATCGCGACTTTGGATTTTAATGACCGCTGACCCGCGATGCGGTTGCGGTCCGCGCTGAAGGCTTTAGTTGCGATAAGCCGCTTCGTGCCGTGAAGGATGACAGACGCTCCCGAGCTGATCGGGGGGTCTGGGTGCTTAAGTGCGGCAACGCTGTGTACCGGGTCACCGCTCTCCCGACATTGCGGCGGTTGAACAGCTTTTATGACGGGCTTCCGCGCGGCCGGGTTTCCTGACTCCGGCTGGAGACCGAGGTTTCAGGTTTCGGATAAGCCCGATTGGCAGCCCGTTCTGGCTGTGATTGGATGGACTTGCGTCAACAGGGAAAGCTAAATCATGCGCATCGTGGGGTCTGCAGCGGT
>JBJMTO010000046.1:0-25712 GCA_045811665.1 Bradyrhizobium sp. | reverse complement strand
CCCCACGATGGCACCGTGAGGCGGTGAAGGGGAGCCCTCTTAGCAGGGATTGAAGGCCATATAGGGCGCAATTGCCCGATTTGACAGATTTTATCGCGCTGATTCCACGGCTGGTTTTGCTCCGGTTGGGCGGCAAATTCGTTCCCGTCTCATGAAGATTTTTGGCCGTTTCCACTCCGGAACTTTCGTTCCCGCCGCTGCATTGTCCGGACATGAGTGGCGCTCGACTGCGCCCGCGGAAAACAGAGGATGAGGCCATGTTGAGCTGGGTCGTTACGTTTCTGGTTATCGCGCTGATCGCCGGCGTTCTGGGCTTTGGCGGTATTGCCGGCGTCTCCATCGAGATCGCCAAGGCGATCTTCTTCATTGCCGTGGTGCTGTTCCTGATTACTGCGGTCGTGGGCCTTGCCCGCGGGCGAACCCGCGTGTAGCGGCCGATCATTTGGCAGAAGGCATCGCCACCTTGCGGCCGACGCCCTCGGGCCGCGGCAGGCCGGAATGGCCGGCAACAGCCGCGGCGATGCGGCCGCGGATGTCGGATGGAAACGGCGCCACTTTCCGCTGCGTCATGTCGATATGCAGCGTGATGTTTTCGGAAGTTGCGGAAATCCAGCCCTCGGTGGCGTGACGCAGCTCCTCAAATGTATGGATGCGCTTTTCGTCGGCGCCGAGCAGATAGATGGTGACCTGCGCAGGGTCGCCGAGATGGATTTCGCGTAAATAGCGCACGTGGCATTCGGCAGTGAAGGTCGAGCCGTGGCGCTCCTTCATGTAGGTCGGGCCGATACCGAGATGCAGCCACATCTCGTCGATCGCGCGATCCATCATGACGTTGTAATAGGCCATGTTGAGATGGCCGTTATAGTCGATCCATTGCGGCTCGATCTGCATCACCGAAGCCAGGAACGGCGCGGGCCGGTGTAGCGTCTCGTCATCATCGGCGGCGGCGATCGTCATCGATATTCCTTCGTTCGGTTGCACGCGTGATCTCTTGACCCCCTATGTAAGCTTTGCAAGGGTCAGCCGCACGCCGGGAGGATCTACTTTGGTCACAAGCGTCAGCACCAACTTGAAACGTCCGGAACCGCAGGCGCTGGCCAGCACCCTGGAGGCGCTGGCTGCCCGGTTCGGCAACCGGCTGATCACCTCTCAGGCCGTTCGCGACCAACATGCTCATACCACTACCTGGCTCGCCCCACAGCCGCCCGATGCCGTGGTGATGGCGCAGGAAACCGCCGATATTCAAGACGTAGTGAGGATCTGCGCCAGTCACGGCGTTCCCGTGATCGCTTTCGGCACCGGCACTTCGCTGGAGGGGCAGGTCAACGCGCCAGCCGGCGGGGTATGCGTCGACTTGCGCGATATGAACCGGGTACTGCACGTCCACGCCGATGACCTCGATTGCGTGATCGAACCTGGAATCACCCGCAAGGCGCTCAACGAGCATCTGCGGGACCAGGGCGTGTTTTTCCCGATCGATCCCGGAGCCGATGCGTCGCTGGGCGGCATGGCCTCGACACGGGCGTCCGGCACAAACGCCGTGCGCTACGGCACCATGCGGGACAACGTGCTGGCGCTGAAGGTCGTTCGCGGCGATGGCGAACTCATTACCACGGGCACTCGGGCGAAAAAGTCCAGCGCCGGTTACGACCTGACGCATCTGTTCGTGGGCGCCGAAGGCACGCTTGGAATCATCTCCGAACTCACCATCAAGCTGCGCGGCATCCCGGAAACCATCGCGGCGGCGGCCTGTTCATTCGACAGCGTGCGCGGCGCGTGCCAGGCGACCATTCTGGCGATCCAAACCGGCATTCCAGTCGCGCGGATCGAACTGCTCAACGCGGCGCAGGTGAGGGCCTGTAACTCCTATTCGAAACTGTCACTGCCGGAGACGCCGCTGCTGCTGCTGGAATTCCACGGCAGCGACAACGAGGTTGCCGAGCAATCCAGGAACTTCAGCGAAATCGCAAAGGAATGCGGCGGCGGCGAATTCACCTGGACCACCAGGCCGGAGGACCGCACGAGGCTGTGGCAGGCGAGGCATGATGCCTATTGGGCGGTCAAAGCCTTGAGGCCAGGGGCCGGCGTGGTGGCGACCGACGTTTGTGTGCCGATTTCCAGGCTTGCTGACTGCGTGACTGAAACCGAGGCCGATCTGAAACATTTTGGCTTGCAGTCGCCGATCGTGGGCCATGTTGGGGATGGCAATTTCCATTGCTCGCTGTTGTGCGATGTCGAGGATCGCGATGAGATGGCGCGCGGTGAGGATTTCATGCACCGGCTGGTGCAGCGTGCGCAATCGATGGGCGGCACCTGCACCGGCGAGCACGGCATCGGGCAAGGCAAGCAGAAATACTTAACTGCCGAACTCGGCTCGCCTGCCATCGATGCGATGCGAGCCGTGAAGCAGGCGCTCGATCCAAAGAACATTTTCAACCCAGGAAAAATATTGCCGTCGGTCTAGTGCCGTATTGATCGGACGTTCCCGGCGCGAACCGCGGCCTGTGTATGCTTTTTGACGCAAGGGCATGGCAATGTGGCGTTTCAGCAAAACCAAAATCAAGGAAGTCTGGGACGAGGAAATCCAGACGCCGATCGGTGATATTGAGGCGGCGAACAGGATAAGGGTCATCTGCCGTTCCGCCGCGGACAGCGCCGAGAAGGTCGCGCGCGGCAATCTTCCAGAAAAAGAGAAACACCAGGCCGAGCGCTACGAACGCGCCGCCAGGACGGCGATGCAAATCGCCATGAAGATGTCCGACGACCTGCTGCGGGATTCGTCGGTACGCCAGATCGTGGACCTCTGCATGAAGGCGAACGATCTGAGAACGGCGCGGATACTGTTCCGCGCGATTCAGTCTGCGTCGATCCGCCAGGACGTTGTGAATGAACAACCGATGCTGCGGGAATGACCCGCCCGCGCCTCGACGGTTCGGCGCCCGGCCGGTCCGGCCGCGCAAGTGGGGTTGGCGAGTCCTCGATGGACGGGGACATCCTGGCCAGACTGGAGCAGCGGCTCGGACGGTTGCACGCGAGACAGCGCCTTGGCATTGAAAAGGATCACGAAGCCCAGATTTTCGGCCAGGGCCTGACGTTCCTGCATCTGGAAAATTGGTACTCGGTCCAGTCGATCATACGGGGCGTGCTGAAACTTACCGGCCTTTACTGGCGCGCCCGCCGCAATGCCGAACAGGTCGTTCTGAGGCACAACGATATCATCTTGGTGGATTTGCCGGTGCGGTTCGACGGCTTCTCCATTCTGCACATCAGCGATATGCACGTCGACATGAGCGAGGCAGCGATGGAGCGCGTGATCGCCCTGTTGGGTGAATTGCGTTACGACATTTGCGTTCTCACCGGTGACTATCGCGGCAGCACCTACGGCCCCTTTGCCGCGGCGCTGAAGGGCGTCGAACGCGTACGCGAGCACCTCAGCGGGCCGATCTACGCGGTACTCGGAAATCATGACAGCATCCAGATGGTGCCAGGGCTCGAAGCCATGGGGATACGGATACTGCTCAACGAATGTGAGGTCATCACGCGCGACGACCAGCGGATCTTTTTGGCCGGGGTCGACGACGCGCACTTTTATCGCATGGACGACATCGAGAAGGCCGCGATGCAAATCCCGGATGGCGCCTTCTCGATTTTACTGTCGCATACGCCGGAGATTTACCGCCAGGCCGCCCACGCGCATTTCCGGCTGATGTTGAGCGGACACACCCACGGTGGCCAGATTTGTCTGCCCGGATCCATTCCGATTACGCTCGAGGCGGCGTTGCCGCGCCGGATGGGGGCGGGTGCCTGGCACTATCACGACATGATTGGATATACCTCGGTCGGGGCCGGTTCGAGCGTGGTTCCGGTCCGACTGAATTGCCCGCCTGAAATTACGCTGCACCGTCTCCGTCGGGCGGAGCAGCATTGATCGGCCCCCGAGGCCCACGAAATGTAATGTGAAAGGCGTGCAACTCGGCGGCGCAGCCCGGAACCTTTGATGAGGCGCAGCATTAGCAACGTTGTTTCCAAACCCTGGAGCGTAGCAATGGCAACCCAAATCGTCATGGATCACAACGGCGACACCCGGTACAGGTTCGACGCAAGTGACGCAAAGGCCCTCCACGAGGCGGAGCAACGCTTCAAGAAATTGACCGGTGCAGGTTTTACCGCAGCTACCCGTTCCGGTTCGGGAGAGCCGGTGGTGAAGCGCACGTTTGATCCGACCGCGGAAGAGACGTTGTTTTACCCGCGGCTGGTCGGCGGATAAAAAATCGGTTTCGAGCCCGTGAAACTGCTGCGAATTGCAATGGCTCAATTCCGGCGTGTCTTCGCCGCTTGTTCGGGCTGGGCTCAGGGTGTGCGCGACTGGCTTTATGATCCCACCCGGATAAGCGAAAGCGAAGCGCGCGGGCTCAAGCTCCTGAAGGAATGGCTATCCGAGGAGCAACTGGCGCAGTACGAAAAGCACAAGTACTTCGACGTCACCGGCTGCCACAGCGGCAAGCGCTACCGCATCCGCCATGGCACCGGAACGAACGTCTACGAACTGGATGGCGCAGGCCGGCCCCGAGCGGGCTGGTGTTTCGTGCCAAAGGATTATCTCGTCGTAGGCGACGTCCTGCTTGCGCAGAAGATTGCGCTGGAGACCGATGAGCGAGGCGCTTTGGCGGTGGCGAACAATTTCCTGCCCAGATAAGACCCGCGTTCAGCTTGAGCGCAGCGTCGACTTGGTACCCCAAGCGCTGCTCGCCAGCCAAGCCGATTGCCGCTGCGGCGTCAGGCCCGCAATCCCGGTGCTTCCTGACCGGTGCGCGCCACGTATTCCGTGTAGCCGCCGCCATACTGATGGATGCCGTCGGGGGTGAGCTCCAGTACGCGATTGGACAGCGCGGCCAGGAAATGCCGATCGTGTGACACGAACAGCATCGTGCCCTCGTACTGCGACAGCGCGGTGATCAGCATCTCCTTGGTCGCCATGTCCAGATGGTTGGTCGGCTCGTCCAGCACCAGGAAGTTCGGCGGGTCATAAAGCATCTTTGCCATCACCAGCCGCGCCTTCTCCCCACCCGACAACACCCGGCACTTTTTCTCCACGTCGTCGCCGGAGAACCCGAAGCAGCCCGCCAGCGCCCGCAACGACCCCTGGCCGGCTTGCGGGAATGAATCCTCCAGCGACTGGAACACGGTGCGCTCACCGTCCAGGAGGTCCATCGCGTGCTGCGCGAAGTAGCCCATCTTCACGCTGCCGCCGAGCGCTACAAGGCCGTCGTCCGGCGAAGTCGAGCCCGCGACCAGCTTCAAGAGCGTCGACTTGCCCGCGCCGTTGACGCCCATGACACACCACCGCTCCCTGCGGCGGACCATGAAATCGAGGCCATCGTAGATGCGCTTGAGGCCATAGCCCTTCTGCACGTTCTTCAGGCTCACCACGTCTTCGCCCGAGCGCGGCGCCGGCAGGAAGTCGAAGGAGACCGTCTGGCGACGCTTGGGCGGCTCGACCCTTTCGATCTTTTCCAGTTTCTTGACCCGGCTCTGCACCTGCGCCGCGTGCGAAGCCCGCGCCTTGAAGCGTTCGATGAACTTGATTTCCTTCGACAGCATCGCCTGCTGACGCTCGAACTGGGCTTGCTGCTGTTTCTCGTTCAACGCGCGTTGCTGTTCGTAGAATTCGTAATTGCCCGAATAGGTCGTCAGTGCCCCGCCGTCGATCTCCACGACTTTATTGATGATCCGGTTCATGAACTCGCGGTCGTGAGAGGTCATCAACAGCCCGCCTTCATAACCCCGGAGAAACTGCTCGAGCCAGATCAGGCTCTCCAGATCGAGATGGTTGCTGGGCTCATCCAGCAGCATGGCCTCGGGCCGCATCAGCAGGATGCGGGCCAGCGCCACGCGCATCTTCCACCCGCCCGAGAGCGCGCCGACATCGCCTTCCATCATCTCCTGGCTGAAGCTCAGGCCGGCCAGCACCTCGCGGGCGCGGCCCTCCAGGGCGTACCCGTCGAGCTCCTCGAACCGCGCCTGCACTTCGCCGTAGCGCGCGATGATCTCGTCCACCTCGGCAGCGCGCTCCGGATCGGCCATGGCGGTCTCCAGGGCTTTCAACTCGGCCGCGACGGCGCTGACCGGGCCCGCGCCATCCATCACCTCGGACACGGCGCTCCGGCCGGACATCTCACCGACGTCCTGACTGAAGTAGCCGATCGTGATCCCGCGATCGACGGCAACCTGGCCCTCGTCGGGTTGTTCCTGGCCCGTGATCATCCGGAACAGCGTGGTCTTGCCGGCCCCGTTGGGCCCGACAAGGCCGATTTTCTCGCCCTTCTGGAGCGTCGCCGAGGCCTCGATGAAGAGGATCTGGTGACCGATCTGCTTACTGACGTTGTCGAGACGAATCATGGGGGTGGAGCGCCTGAAAAGTTTGGCCGCTATTAGGCCATGTGGGGCGCTCCCGGAAGGGCGTTCGCAATTATTGCGGGGGCCGTGCGCGCGCCATATGGTGTCGCGGTTTCAATTGCCTGGGGCTTTCATGACCGCGCCGCTCGATCCCGTCATCGCACAAATCATTCCGCTGCTGCCATTGCGTGATCCCGACACCATGACGCCGCAGAGCGCGCGCGATTCACTGCGCGCGCTCGCCGCCTCGCGCGCCGCCGTTCCGCCGCCGGCCGTCCCAAGTGTCAACGACATTCGCCTCAATGGCGCAGTGGGGCCGATGGCGGCGCGAGCCTATCGCGTTGCAAACGAGAGATCGCCCACAGTGGTGTTTTTTCATGGTGGGGGCTGGGTCGCGGGTGATCTTGAGACGCATGACAGGCAGGCGCGTCTGCTGGCGATCGAGACCGGGGCGGTGGTCGTCTCGGTCGACTACCGGCGTCCGCCGGAAACGCGTTTCCCCGGCGCATTCGAGGATGCCTTCGCCGCGTTGCGCGACGTCATCTCGCGGATCGGCGAGTTCGGGGGAGACGATGCTCGCGTCGGAGTGGCGGGGGATAGCGCTGGCGGCAATCTGGCTGCGGTCGTCGCGATCGCCGCCCGCGACGCCGGGATCGATCTCGCAGCACAGTTGCTGGTGTATCCGGCGACCGATCTCGTTGGGAACTATGCGAACGAGAAGGAGAACGCGCGCTTTCCCTCGCGGGCGGAAAACGCGGAAGGCTACTTCCTGTCGCGCGCAGTCATGGAATGGTTCGCCACCCATTACCTCGCCGACCCCGAGCACGCGTTCGACTGGCGCGCTTCGCCGCTGCGTGGCAGAAATCTCGCGGGGCTCGCCCCTGCTGTCGTCTGTACGGCCTGGTTCGATCCATTACGCGACGAGGGCAAGGCCTATGCGGACGCGCTTGCCGCGGCTGATGTCAGAACGACGTATCATCACGGCGCCGGATTGATCCACGGCTATTTCGGCCTTGGCGAAGCGTCGGAAACCGCGCGCTGGGAAGCGCAACGCGTGCGCGCCGACTTCAAGGCCATGCTCAATCGCGCTTGAAACGGTAGTTGAAGCGATCACCATCCGCGGTGACCAGACCTGCCGTCGGGGTCGGGAAATGGATCGGCAGCAGCAGCGTATCTGTCTCTGCGACCGACGATAGGAACTTTCGACGCGACACAGCGGCCTGCTTGGGATCCCAGTCGACCCTCGGCGACCAGTCGGGTTCGCGGCATTGGATGACATGGTGCATCATGTCTCCGGTCACCACAGCGCGCTTCCCTCGGGATTGAATGTTGACGCAGCAATGGCACGGCGAGTGTCCCGGCGTCGGCGTCAATGTGATGGTGTCGTCCAGCGCGAAGTCGTCGTCGACCAGCAGCGCCTGGCCGGCTTCCACAATCGGCAGGCAGTTGTCGCGGAACACCGTGCCCGGCGGATTGGCGCCTCGTGCGTGTTCGGCTTCCCACGCCGCGTACTCGTTCTTGTGAAAAATGTATTTTGCCTTCGGAAAGGTCGGCACCCATCGGCCGTCGCGCAGGACGGTGTTCCAGCCGGTGTGGTCGATGTGAAGATGTGTGCAAAAAACGTAATCGACATCGTCGTAAGCGACCCCTAACGCAAACAACTCGTCGCGCCAGCGCTCCTTCCCTGGAAAATCGAACGGCGGCGGATGGCCTTTGTGCTCGCCCGTGCAGGTGTCCACCAGGATTGTGTAACGCGGAGTCCTGAGCACGAACGTCTGGTAAGTGATGACCATCATTCCGAGCTTGGAGTCGAACACCTCCGGCTCCATGTCAGGCAAGTGGCGCTTGAATACGGCCTCGTCATAAGCGGGGAAGAACTCCTGCGGACGGCGCCACGGGCCTTCGCGCTCGATCACGGCATCGATGGTGATGTCGCCAACCCTGATCTGCCGCATGATCGCTCACCCCTGAAAGTTTTGGCCAAGGTACCGGCCAGCTTGTGGCCGATCAAGCTGAAGCCGCTTCTAAAATGCGAAATGCCCGGGTCGGCGCGGCTACTGGCAGTCTCGCGAGAGCTCGGCAAATCCGCATGGAAAGCGGGCAGCTCGCGACCAGCGATTTTGCCCCTCGGACGAATCGTGACACCGCGCGCGACGAAGCAACAGCCGTCATTGCGAGCGAAGCGAAGCAATCCAGCTTCGTTGCGGATGTGGCCATGGATTGCTTCGCTGCGCTCGCAATGACGATGGATGGACAGCGTGCTTCGCTGCACCGACCAACTGCGAGTGTCGGGGCTGTTTGAAAACCAAATCCACCGCCGTCGTCCCGCACAAGCGAAGCGCGATGCGGGACCCATAACCACCGGAGGTCGTTCGCGCGGAAGTCATAGAACCCGTCTCTCAAAAGCGCGCGCGCCACGAGCGACATAGCGTATGGGTCCCTGGGTCCGTGTTTGGTCCCGGGAGACAAGGGACACGACACCGATGTCAGTGTCATCGGCGCCAAAGTTAAGCGATATTGTACTCGCAGTGCGAGTTATTCCTCCTCCACGAAAGTTCAGGCGATGCACCTCACCCCAGAGCCACTGAAAATAAATCTCGATGCTGCGGACCCGGTCTCCGCGCTCCTGCTTCGACCCGCGACGGCACGGGCGTGTTTTGTGTTCGCGCACGGCGCGGGCGCCGGGATGAGTCATGATTTCATGGAGCGGGTCTCGGCCGGCCTTTTCGCGCGCAACATCGCAACCCTGCGCTACCAGTTTCCCTATATGGAAAAACGGAGCAAGCGGCCGGATTTGCCCCCGGTCGCTCACGCCACCGTCCGCGCGGCCGTGGGGGAGGCGGCGCGACGCTGTCCGGGTCTTGCGTTGATCGCCGGCGGCAAATCGTTTGGCGGTCGCATGACATCGCAGGCGCAGGCTATCGCGCCGCTGACCGGCGTCCGCGGACTTGCATTCCTGGGCTTTCCACTGCATCCGACCGGCAAGCCCTCTGACGCACGCGCAAAGCACCTCACGGAGGTCCATGTCCCGCTGCTGTTCCTCCAGGGCAGCCGTGACAAACTTGCCGAGCTGACGCTGCTTCAACCGGTGGTCGCACGTCTGGGTGCCTCCGCATCGCTGCACGTTGTTCAGGAGGCGGATCATTCCTTTCACGTGCTCGCGCGCTCGGGAAGGAAAGAGGATGAGGTGATGGACGAACTGGTGGATGCGCTATCGACCTGGATTTGCACCACGTGCAACTGAGGGAACGCCGGCGTTCTTACGCCCGGGGCATAGCCTCCGCGCTACCCCGAAACCGGATCGTCTGATATTCTCAGAAGCAGGAAACGGATCGCTGACCAGCGGGCCGACATTCAAGGTCCCGGACGGCGATTATCAAGCTGAAAGGGAAGCGCCATGAAACGTCGACAATTTTTAAAGACCGCAGGCGTCGGCCTCGCCGGATCAACCACACTCGCTGCTCCCGCCATCGCGCAGTCGATGCCCGAATTGAAATGGCGTTGCACCACGAGCTGGCCGAAGTCGCTCGATGTGCCCTTCAGTGCATCGGAAACGATTTCGAAATACGTCGCCGAAGCTACAGACAATAAATTCCAGATCCAGGCTTTCGCCGGGGGCGAAATCGTTCCCGCCTTGCAGGCGCTGGATGCGGTAAGCAATGGCACGGTGGAGATGTGTCACACCGCTGCCTATTACTTCATCGGCAAGGATCCGACCTTCGCACTTTATTGCTCGGTCCCGTTCGGCCTCAATTCGCGCCAGCAGAACGCCTGGTTCCAGGATCACGGCGGTCAGGACATGCTCAACGAGTTCGGCAGGAAATCCAAATTGTACGCGATCTCAGGAGGCAATACCGGCACCCAGATGGGCGGCTGGTTCCGTAAGGAGATCAACAGCGTCGAAGACCTGAACGGCCTCAAGATGCGCATCGGCGGCTGGGCCGGCAAAACTCTGTCCAAGCTCGGCACCGTTCCGCAACAGATCGCCGGAGGCGACATCTACCCGGCGCTTGAAAAGGGCACTATCGATGCAACCGAATGGGTCGGCCCCCACGATGACGAGAAGCTCGGCTTCTACAAGGTCGCGAAGTTTTATTACTATCCGGGCTGGTGGGAGGGCGGCACGGCGCTGCACTTCTTCATCAATTCAGACAGGTGGGATGCCCTGCCCAAGGCATACAAGTCCTTGCTTACAATCGCGTGCGGTTACGCGAACATGGATGTTCAGGCGCGATATGACGCGCGCAATCCGCAGGCGATCAAGCGGCTGGTGGCCAACGGCACACAGCTCCGTCCGTTCAGCCAGGCAGTGATGGAAGCGTGTCTCAAGGCCTCGAACGAAGTCAACGCCGAGACCTCCGCGTCCAACCCGGATTTCAAGAAGATTCTGGATTCGCAAATGGAGTTCCGCAACGACGGGAATCTATGGTGGCAGGTTGCGGAATACTCCTACGAGACCTTCATGATCCGCACTCGTCCGAAAAGTTGAGGGTCGAATCACATTGCGCCGGGGATCGAGCGTGTCACCCGAGAAAACTGGAGAGACGGTCATGAAACCGTCAGCAGCCCGCGCGCGACTCTCGCTGCGCCACCGCGTTAGCGCATTAAATGCGGGATAACCTGGTAGATCACAGGCTCAGGGCGAAACGTCGCTTGATCGCCCCGGTGCTTTTTGCTCGGATCGTCGCTGCTGAGGTGGGCGATGAGTTGGGAAAACGAACGCGACCTTTTGATCGCGCAAACGATGGCGTTTGTTCGTTCGGTCACCGGGAGGAAGCCGGAGGACGAAACGGGAAACGAACCCCGGATCGCGTTGGCAGCGCTCGACGATATCGAAAAGGTCGACCGGCCCATCCAGATCGTGCAACCGCCCCGCCCGCCGGTAAACCGCATAGCGCTTCGGGAGGAAATCCAGGGCAGGGTGGCCGCTTTTCGTGCGCACCAGCAGCTCTTCCACCGCGAGCGCGACGCCTATTTCAACGCGGTGCTGACGAAGGCGGGCGCTTCCCGTCATTCCGAGCAGGATCGCCCAGGCGACTAGACGTTCCCGCGCCGCCGGTGCCAACTAGCATCTCAGCCGGGCAAAATGTCTTTGATGGCCGTCGGAAGCTCGGTTACCAATACGCCGGAGTTTGCCGGCTGGCGCCGTGACTTCCACCTTTGAACTTACGAGCGAAGGCACCTGATGCGGCTTCCGTTTTTCTATGGCTGGATCATCGTTGCCGTCACGTTCGTGACCATGGCCATCGGCGTGAACGCGCGGACGGCGTTTTCGCTGTTCTTTCCCCCGATCGTCGATGAGTTCGGATGGGAGCGCGGGGTGACGGCGGGCGCATTCTCGTTCGGATTTCTTGTTTCCGGCGCGGTGAGCCCGCTGATCGGCCGGCTCATGGACCGCGCGGGCCCACGCGGGGTGATGGAGCTCGGCGTGGTTTTGATGGCCGCCGGCATGCTGCTGGCGCCACTCACGTCGCAACCATGGCACCTTTATCTTACGATCGGCGTCATGGTTGGAGCCGGCAGTGTCTGTCTCGGCTACTCTGGACAATCGCTGTTCCTGCCCAACTGGTTCAACCGTCGGCGGGGGCTCGCGATAGGAGTGGCATTCGCGGGCGTCGGCGTCGGCTCGATGACGCTGTTGCCCTGGGTGCAACTGATGATCGAGCAGACCGGATGGCGGACGGCCTGCACTGCGATGGGGATCCTGATATTGGCGGTGCTCGCGCCGATCAATCTGTTGCTGCGCAAGCGTCCCGAAGACATCGGCCTCCAACCGGATGGAGACGCCGCGCCGTCGGCCTCGGTCAAGCCGGTGTCGTATGTGGTCGATCGGGATTGGGCCGACACCGACTGGACGCTGGGTCGTGCCGTGCGCACCGCGCGTTTCTGGTGGCTGGCGATCGGTTATTTCGGCGGGTTGTATATCTGGTACGCCGTGCAGGTTCATCAGACCAAATATCTTCTCGACATCGGCTTTAGCCCAAATGTTGCGGTCTGGTCGCTGGGCGCGGTCAGCTTGCTCGGCATTCCCGGCCAGATCCTGCTCGGACACGTCTCCGACCGGGTCGGGCGCGAGTGGATATGGAGCGCGAGCTGTCTGGGATTTGTGATCTGTTTTGCCGCCCTGATCGGCCTGAAGCAGTACCCCAGCTTGCTCCTGGTTTACGTCATGGTGCTTGCGCAGGGCGCGCTGGGGTATGGACTTACGTCCATTATGGGCGCGGTGGTGCTGGAGATATTTCAGGGCAAGCAATTCGGCAGCATATTCGGCAGCATAATGTTGGCAGCACTCGCCGGAGGCGCCGCTGGCCCCTGGGTGACCGGGCTTCTGCACGACTTGTCAGGAAGTTACACGCTGGGGTTCGCGATTGCGATCGCAGTGAGCGGATTGTCCGCGGTGGCGATCTGGATGGCGGCGCCGGGCAAGGTACGCGCGGTCGCCGGCCAGTTGCATCGCGCCCAGAGAGTTTAGCGCAATCTGGCTCAAGCCGCGATTCTACTGACTTGCGGTGACCCGCTGCTTATGGGCTTAATCCCATTGCAACGAACCCGACGATTGAGGCGCCATGAACGAGCATGTTCAGACCACGACGACCGAGCCGCTTTTCAACCCGCTGTCGCCGGAGTTCATTCGCGATCCCTACCCTCATTACGAACGGCTGCGCACCACCGATCCGATGCACCTCACCGCGTTCGGGGCTTTCGTCGCGAGTCGGCACGCCGAGGCCAGTCTGGTTCTGCGCGATCGGCGCTTCGGCAAGGATTTCGTCGAGCGCACGAAGCGGCGCTATGGACCGAAGATCATGGAGGAGCCGGTCTTCCGTAATATGAGCCACTGGATGCTGCAGCAGGATCCCCCCGACCACACGCGACTGCGCGGGCTGGTGGTGAAAGCCTTTACGGCCCGCCGGGTCGAGGACATGCGTCCTCGCATTCAGCAGATCGTCGATCAAACGCTGGATCGCATCGCAGGTCAGGGCCACATGGACCTGATCGAGGATTTTGCTTTCCGCCTGCCAGTCACCATCATCTGCGACATGCTCGGGATTCCGGAGGAACACCGCGAGGTGTTCTATACAAGCTCGCGCGATGGCGGACGCCTGCTCGATCCGGTGCCGCTCAGCCCGGCTGAAATCGCGCAGGGCAATGCCGGCAACCTGATGGCGCAGGCCTACTTCCAGCAGCTGTTCGAGCTGCGCCGGAAGAACCCTGGCGACGATCTGACCACGCAACTGGTGCAGGCCGAGGAGGATGGCAGCAAGCTGTCCAACGAGGAGCTGACCGGCAACATCATCCTGTTGTTCGGCGCCGGTCACGAGACCACCGTCAACCTGATTGGAAACGGGCTGCTGGCGCTGCACCGCAATCCCGACCAACTCGCGCTGCTCAAGGCCAAGCCCGAACTTATCACCAATGCCGTCGAGGAATTCCTGCGCTACGACTCCTCCGTGCAACTGACCGGCCGGGTGGCGCTGGAAGACATCGACGACCTCGGCGGCAAGCGCATCCCGAAAGGTGAAAGCGTGCTGTGCCTGTTGGGTTCCGCCAACCGCGATCCCGCCGTCTATCCCGACCGGCCGGAGAAACTGGATATCACCCGTCCCAAGATCCGCCCGCTGTCGTTTGGAGGCGGCATTCACCTTTGTCTCGGCGCGCAACTGGCTCGCATCGAGGCGGAGGTGGCGATTGCGACCCTGCTCCGTCGTCTGCCGGACTTGCGGCTCGACAATCCAGAGAATCCGGAATGGCGGCCGACCTTCGTGCTGCGCGGTCTCAAGAGTTTGCCCGCAAGCTGGTAAGGCCGTCGCGAGCGTTGCTGTGACTCCGCCACAGTTCTCTGTATAGTAAGCTGCTCCGGAGTTGATTTCGGCGGACGGGAGCGCGGGCTCCGGATCATTATCGGACGGCATGATGCCCGGCGGATGCCGTCGGTCATGCCGCCGCACGCCGCGCCGGAGTGTGCTCAAAGGGAGACGCCGTGCAGACGACGCTGCTCGGATTGGCGATGGCCTTCATCGTTGCGCTGCTGGCCGCGTTGATCGGGCCGTACTTCATCGACTGGAATCAGTTCCGTCCGCAATTCGAGGCGGAGGCAACCCGGGTGGTTGGAGCACCGGTCCGGGTCGGCGGCGAACTGGATGCGCGGCTGCTGCCGACGCCAACGCTGCGGCTGCGCGCTGTGGTGGTTGGCGGCCCCAACGACCTGGGCAAGGTTCGTGCAGACAAGCTCGACGTGGAGTTCAGCCTCGGCTCGCTGATGCGGGGCGAATGGCGCGCTGACGAACTCACGATCGACGGAATGTCGCTCGACCTCGGGTTGGATTCGAACGGCCGACTGGACTGGCCGGGCTCTACCACGAAGTTCAATCTGGGATCCCTGGCAATCGATCGGTTGAATCTGACGGGCCGGATCGCCCTGCATGACGCAGCGAGCCGAAGCACGGTTGAGCTGAACGATATCGGCTTCAGCGGCGATGTCCGCTCACTGGCGGGTTCGGTTCGCGGCGACGGGAACTTCACGATTTCGGGAACACGCTATCCGTTCCGCGTTTCGTCGGGGCAGAGCCCGGATGGCAACGGTACGCGAATTCATCTCAACATCGATCCGGGAAATCGGGCATTGGCCGTCGACCTCGACGGCGTGCTCTCGTTCGAGGCGCGCGCTCCGCGCTTCGACGGCACCATCGCGGTGGCCACCCCCGCCGGGCTCAAGCTCCAGGGTGAGTTGCCGATTACGCCCTGGCGGCTATCCGCGAAGGTGAAAGCGGATCCCGCCGCCGCGCGGCTCGAACAGCTTGAGGCCAGCTACGGAGCTGAGGAGCGCGCGCTTAAATTGGCCGGGGTGGGCAGCTTCCGTTTCGGGGGCTCGCCGCTGCTGCAGGCCACGCTGACGGCACGACAATTGGATGCCGACCGGTTCGCCGCCAAGGAAAGCGGAGCCACAGAGCCGCTGCGATTGCTCCCTGCATTGCGCGCGCTGGTGGCCGCAATCCCGCAATCGCCGATGCCGACTCAAATCGAATTCAGCGCCGAGCAGATCATGCTTGGAGGTCGTCCGCTGCAAAATGTTGCCGCCGAACTCCGAAGCAACAGCACGTCCTGGGCCGTCGACCGTGTGGATTTTCGCGCGCCGGGGGCTACGCTTCTGTCTTTCAAGGGAGCCAACGCGCGAGCGGGACTGTCGCAATTCGCGGGTGCTCTCAGCGTCGAGTCCTCGGATCCCGATGCGCTGGTGACGTGGCTGCAGGGCCGCAGCGAGTTGCTTAGCTATCGCAACCAAAAACCGCTTCGGCTGCACGGAGACGTCAGCGTGGGCGAGGACGGCTTCGCTATCGAAGCGATGAAAGCGGAAATGGATGGCGGCTCCGTGGAAGGACGAGTTGCGCTTTCAGGCCGCCACGCCGGCGGCTCCCGCCTGCACGCGGAATTGAGGGGGGAGCGCCTCGATCTGGATGCAGCGGGCGCATTTGCCCGATCGGTGGCCGGGCCGCAACCAGAATGGCCTGACCAAGCCTCGATCTCCCTCGATATAGCGCGCGCGACTTCGGCAGGGCAGGAACTGCGGCCGCTCGTGGCGCGACTCGGATATGGACCGAAGACGATCTTCGTCGATAAGTTCAGGATCGGCCTGGGCGGTGACGTAATGCTGGACGGCTCCGGCAGTTTCGACCGAGTCGATACCACTGGCAAACTTGCCATTAACTGTAGCGCGGCGTCGGCCAGTCAAATCACCGCGGTCGTCGCGCCATTTGCTCCCGCGCTGGCGTCGCGGCTTAGTGCTATCGGGGCAACACCGGGTCCGGCGCGTCTGAAGCTTAGCCTCGATCTCGACTCCCAGACCCCCGATCGCATCAGCGCGGGCGCCGTTCTTGAAATCGACGCGCCGCAGCTCAAAGGTTTCGCTGCGCTTGTCGCGGCACCCGAGACCGCCGCCCTGCGCGGGATGGATTTCGATGCGCTTCGGCGCACCGAATTCACATTGGAGTCGAAACTTTCCTCCGACCAAGGACGCCCGCTGCTGGCGCTGCTGGGGCTCGATGGTGCGATCGCCGTGAGTGAAGGTCGGACCCAATTCGACGGATCGGTAAGCGGGGTATGGCGAGCGCCGCTACGGATGAAGGCCAAGATGTCCGGCCCCGCGCTCAATGCGGAGTTGCAGGGCACCGCCGAACCATGGGCGGCAGAGCCGAACGCGAGCGCCAATTTGGCGGTTCGGGGTGTTAGCCTTGCGCCTCTGCTTGATCTCAAGCCGACGGACGCGCTAGCCCAGAACATCAACCTGTCCTCACGCGTGTCGCTGCAAGGCGAGAAGCTTACATTCCAGGACCTCGACACTTCCATCGCGGGCTCGCGGCTGCGCGGGCGCGTGGCGGTGAGCCTTGATGGCCAGAGGAACGTCGAAGGCGAGGTGGGGATTGATACACTCGACTTGGCGCCGGCCTTTGCACTCGCCATCGGAGCCGGTGGGCACGATGCGACGGAGCCGCTTAGTGCCGGAGTGTTGAGAGGCTGGCGCGGTCGCATTGCGTTTCAATCGCTCCGAGGTGTGCTGCCGGGCGGCGGCGAGTTGCGTCCGGTCAGCGGGGCTATCAAGAGCGACGGTCAATCGGTTTCGTTCGACTCGATCAAGGGTGGAATCGGGGGCGGTGAACTGGCCGCGAATGTCGACACGAGGCAGAGCCCGAACGGAATTGCACTGAACGCTCGCGTGCAACTTGCAAACGTCGATGGGTCGGCTTTGCGGTATCGCGGATTGGCAATGCCCGCCGGCCGGACCTCGATGCAGTTGACGCTGACCAGTCAGGGCAGGAGCGCCTCTGCTCTGGCCGGTGCGCTGTCGGGCACCGGGACCATAACGCTGGAGTCGGCCCGCATCGCCGGGCTTGATCCGCGCGTGTTCGGCACCGCGATCCGCGCCAGCGATAACGGACAGGCGACCGACGATGCCAAGCTGCGGCAGATAATCGAACCCGTGCTCTCGGCCGGCGCGCTGACGGTCAAGTCGACGCAGATTCCTTTCAGCATTGGTGACGGCCGGCTCCGTGTCGGTGCGACTACACTCGAGGCCGAAGGCGCGCGCGCCATCGTATCCGGCGGTTACGACATTCCCGCCGATCAGGCCGACATCCGCGTCACGCTTGCTTCAACCGCGATCACCGAGGTTGCGAGCCGTCCAGAGCTTCAGCTATTCGCGGCGGGATCGCCCGATGCGATCCATCGCACCATCGATGTGACCTCGCTGTCATCTTGGCTTGCCGTGAGGGCCATCGACCGCGAAACCCGACGGCTGGATTCGATCGAGCGCGGTGAACGGCCTGCAACTTCGGCTTCAATCCCGCTGCCGGCTGCCGCGCCGTCACTGGAGCCAAACGACGCTGCCATCTCTGATCACCCAGCCTCGGAAGCGCCGATCCCCGGCCGCGATCCACGCCGGACGCCGCCGAAGCCGAAATTCAATGCACCACGGCCCCCGGCTGCAACTCCCGGCTCCGCCGCACCCGTCCTGAGCCAGCAACTCGCTCCGCTGCCGCCGCCGATTGAAATTCGGCCCGCGCCTGGTTTCGCGCCGCGGCCGCCGAAACCAAAGCCGCCGCTAAGCCTGACGCCTCCGGTCGCCACGCCGCTGCCCTTGCGCTAGGGTCCGTTTTGAAACGGCGATTGCTTCACACGCCCGGCACGCGGATGTACCGGCAAAAACCGTTTCGGGAATGTTTCTGCCGGCATGGGGTTCACATCGTTGACGGCGCTACCGGTTACTTTGGAAACAGCAGGAGACAGTCATGATCAACTCTGGAGTTAGATTGCTGGCACTGGCCATCTTTGTGACGGCGCTGATTGCGGCAGCTCCGGTCGGTCCAGCTATTGCCGCTGGAGGCGGAGGTGGTGGGGGCGAATCAACTTATGGGGGCCCGCCGGCGTCGGATTCCAAGGCGTCTTCGAGCAAGGCAAGCCACAAGACCAAAAAGAAATCCAGCAAGCAGTCTGACCTGGGTGAGCCCGCGTTCTCCAGCGGTTATCGCGCGGCCTATGCAAGCATCTATGAACGGCAGGACTATGCGGGCGCGATCGAGCAACTGAAAGCGCTCGGCGCCGACGATCGGCCGAACGTGGCCAACCTGATCGGCTATTCCTACCGCAAGCTCGGCGACTATAAACTTTCGCAGGCTTGGTACGAACGCGCGCTGAAAGCCGACCCGAAGCACGTTCTGACCTGGCAGTATTACGGGCTCTGGCAGATCGAACAAGGCAACCGGGATCAAGCGCAATACCATCTGAGCCGTATCGCGGCGATCTGCGGAACCGGGTGCGAGGAGTATAAATCGCTCGCGAGCGCGCTCGAAAAACCTACGGGTACGGGTCTCGTGTACTGAGGTCCTGAATCGTCCGCGGGCGCTCACACAGGGCGCCCGCGCGCAGATTGTTCGAGCTGAGGCGGGCAACGCGGTGACAGCTTGCGAGGGTGAGAATCGCTACGGTTGCGAAGGCTTCGAGCCTGAGGACGCGGCCAAGGCGCGGCTACGGAAGTAATCCAGCACGAAAAGGCGAATGGCGGACGAAAGATTGCCTTGCTGGCGGTTGCTGTCGATTTCGCCCACCAGTTCAGACAGCGTCATCTCTCGCAGTCCGGATATCTCCTTCATGCCATTCCAGAACGCCTCTTCGAGGCTGACGCTGGTCTTGTGACCGCCGACGACGATCGAACGTTTCACGACCGGCGATTTCATGATGCATCCTCGCCGTCGATGCGATGCTGATCGAGCACGTCGCTGTCGCGCTTGGCGCGATTTTCATCCAACACGCGTTGGGATTTAGTTCGGCCGAACCGGGCGCGATTGGCTTCGGCTTGCTTCGTCGACAATTCTCGTTCAGCGCGCTTTCTAAATCGCTTCAGGTTAACTAGGTCCCCCAAGCCTGCCTCCTTCATGCAACTGATTTGGGGCGCGCGAAAAAATCTACGAAGGCATCAGTGTTCTCGCAAGGCCTTAACCCTGCTCGGTCTGCTCCGATGATCGCGGCCCTCTGAAATGTGTTTCGATGCGGGAAATGTTTCGTTTTACCATGGCACGGCGCAATGGTGATACATGATCACTCTCATTCTTTAGGTGTCAGCGTCCATAATTATTTTTTGGCTTCGCAGTTCTGTGACATGATCAGCCGGGGTGTGTCATTTTGTCCGGCTGCACCAGTCTGTCGAATTCTGCTGCGGAAACCAGCCCAAGCCGAACTGCCTCTTCCTTGAGCGTCGTTCCGCGCGCGTGCGCCGATTTGGCGACCTTGGCCGCGTTGTCGTAGCCGATCTTCGGAGCGAGCGCCGTCACCAGCATCAGCGAACGTTCCATCAAATCGCGAATCCGTTTTTCGTCGGCGCGGATCCCCTCGACGCAATGTTCGGTGAATGAGCGCGCGGCATCGGCGAGCAAATCAATGGAATGCATCATGCAATATGCCAGCACCGGCTTGTACACGTTGAGCTCGAAATGGCCCTGGCTGCCCGCTACGGTGACGGCTGTCTGGTTGCCGAACACCTGGCAGCAGACCATCGTCATTGCTTCGCATTGGGTTGGATTGACCTTGCCCGGCATGATCGAGGAGCCCGGCTCGTTTTCGGGCAGGATCAACTCGCCGAGGCCGGAACGCGGGCCCGAACCCAGCAGGCGAATATCGTTTGCGATCTTGAACAGCCCGGTCGCGACCGAATTGATTGCGCCGTGGGCACACACGTATGCGTCGTTTGACGCAAGCGCCTCGAATTTGTTCGCCGCGCTGGTGAAGGGCAGTTTGGTGATCCGGGCCACGTGTCGTGCGAACGTCTTGGCGAATTTCGGTTTTGAATTCAGGCCGGTTCCGACCGCCGTGCCGCCTTGCGCGAGCGGATAGAGATCATCTAACGCCACCTTCAAACGTCTGACGCCGCTCTCCACTTGCGCCGCATAGCCGGAGAATTCCTGCCCGAGCGTCAGCGGCGTCGCATCCTGAGTATGGGTTCTGCCGATTTTGACGATGTGAGCAAACGCCTTTTCCTTCTTGCGGAGCGCGCGGTGTAGCTCGTTCAATGCGGGGATCAGGTCGGCTGTGATACGCATCGCCGCCGCAATGTGCATGGCGGTCGGGAACGCGTCGTTCGAGGACTGACTCATGTTGACGTGATCGTTGGGGTGAACAGGTTGCTTCGCGCCGAGTTGGCCGCCTAACAACTCGTTGGCGCGATTGGCGATCACCTCATTGAGGTTCATGTTGGTCTGGGTGCCCGAGCCGGTCTGCCAGACTACCAGCGGAAAATGGTCGTCGAGCTTGCCCTCCATTACCTCGCGCGCGGCCCGGATGATGGCATCGGCGCGCCGCCGGTCGAGCAGTTTCAGCTCGCGATTGGTTTCGGCTGCCGCGAGCTTGACCATCGCGAGAGCACGAACAACCGCCATCGGCATCCGGTCCTGCCCAATCCGGAAATTCTGGCGCGAGCGCTCGGTTTGCGCGCCCCAATAGCGATCGGCGGGAACATCGATCGGTCCGAAGCTGTCGGTCTCGATGCGGGTGGAACCTGATTGTGCGGGCGCTTTGGATCGAGCCATGTGTGTGTCCGCTCCGCGGATTTCTCGCGCGCAACCGGCCCACGCCAGCTCCGAGTGGTCCAGTCTACATGAACACGTGGCTTTCCGGTTGCCCGATTATTTCTTGCGGAACCGATCCAGCCTGACGACTTCGGCCCCCTCGCCAGTCTTGCCGGGCTCGTCCTGATTTTCAGGGGAGGGTGGTGCCGCAACGGGTAAGCCGGCGGGAGCCGGTACGGCCGGAAGCTGGCTGGCGGCCGGTTCAGCGGCGGTGTCGGATGGCTCGAACTGCAGCCCGAACTGCACCGACGGGTCGAAGAAGCTTTTGATCGAATTGAATGGGACGACCAGCCGCTCGGGAATGCCTCCAAACGAGAGACCAACTTCAAAATGGTCGTCGGTCACCACCAAATCCCAGAACTGGTGCTGGAGGATGACCGTCATCTCTTCGGGATACTGCGCGAGCAGCCGGGGCGACAGCTTGACCCCCTCCGCGGTGGACAGAAACGTAATGAAGAAATGATGATCTCCGGGCAGGCCCTGCTCGGCCGCATCGGTCAATACACGGCGCAGGACGCCTCGCAGTGCGTCGCGCGCCAGCACGTCGTATCGGATATGATCGGTCGCCATAATCAGTCCTGTCGCGTTCAAATATCGGCCGATGGAGCCGGCGGCGACGCCGGTAGTCCGATTCGCTAGCGGCTCATGCTACGCCGATCGTCGGTCGGGGTCAGCAGCATTGCGAGCCGTAGGCGCGGTGCCCAGGGCCTTACCCACCGGTCGAATTCAGCCCGAGTCTTATCATGGGACAGCTCCAGGCTAATCGGTAAGGCGGAACTCGGCCTGGCATTCGAATGAAGTGGAGGCTTCTGTTGCCAGGTGCCTCCGAACCCCGCCTAGCGGAGCTTAACCCACTAGGACTTTAGACTTGGTTTTTCAAACCGCTTACGCGGCCTGAGCAACCGGAGCATAGTTGTCGTTTGCAACTATTGCATAGCCCGATAACGGCGGAACTATACCGGGAAAAAACACGTCCTTTACGCCCTCGTCGATCCTGTTTCGCCCCCGCCGAAACCCGCCTGCTACGCTGGTGTCGGGTTTTGGTGGAGGCGCCGGGTACTGCCCCCGGGTCCGAATGGTTTATTACGACGGCAATTTATTTCCATAGCCGGCGAACCGGCACGCCCAATATAGGGTGCAAAAGTTCGAAAAAATAGAGCAGGGAAGGGGTTTCGCAGGTGGAAATCCCCTTAATACCGTTGGCCTTGCAGCAACCGCCGTTCTAAATCTCGGTTCATGTCCCCGGATTCGAACCCCGTGGCGATCGACGCGCCCGAACTCCCTACGTCAGCCACTCCCAGCCTTATCGCGCTGTTTGTCGCCTTCGCCAAGATGTCCCTCGCCGGTTTGGGTGGGGTGTTGGTGTGGGCCCGCCGAAGCATCGTCGACCAGCACCGGTGGATGACCGCCGATGAGTTCAACGAGACATTCGCGCTCTGTCATTTCCTGCCCGGCCCGAACATCGTCAACCTGTCGGTGGTATTCGGATCGCGGTTTCGCGGCGCCGCGGGTGCAGGCGCTGCTTTTTGCGGACTGTTAGGTCCACCTGTAATCATCGTCTTGCTCCTGGCCGCGCTCTATGCGCGGTTTGGTGAAATCGATGCACTTCGGCGAACTTTGGCCGGAGTCTCCTGCGCCGCCGTCGGCCTGCTGATAGCGGTGGTGTGCCGGATGATGATGCCACTGATCAGGAAGCGTGATGTCGTCGGTGTCGTTGTCATGGCGGCGGTGTTCATTGCGATAGGGCTGTTTCGTCTGCCGTTGCCGGCCGTATTGCTGGCTGCGATCCCGCTCAGCATCGCCATCACCTTCGCCACGCGGGCGCGAGCCGCGGCATGAACAGCGCTGACAATCCAATTTTTACGGTGGTCGCAACCTTTGCGCTGATGTCGCTGTTTGCGGTCGGCGGCGCTCATTCGGCCATCCCGGAGATGCACCGCATCGCGGTGGATGTGCAGCATTGGATGACCGACAAGCAATTCGCCGATGTGTTCGCGATATCCCAGCTCTCGCCGGGTCCCAATGTGCTGATAGTCACGTTGATAGGCTATTCTGTCGCAGGCCTTACCGGCGCGTTGGCGGCGACACTTGCGATGTGCGTTCCCACCGCGGTGCTTGCCTACGGGGTGAGCCGGTTGCTCACGAGGTCGAGCCGGTCAGCCTGGCCGGCCATCGTGCAAGCCGCACTGGTCCCGCTTTCGATCGGGCTGATGGGCGCCAGCGGGTTGATCCTGGCGGTTGCCTCCGATCGGACCTTGGCTGCCGGACTGGTGACGGCAACGGCCGCGGCGCTCGCCTTCGCCACGCGGCTAAATCCGCTCTGGCTGTTGCTGGCCGGGGGCGTTCTGGGTTTCGCTGGCGTTGTCTAGAGAAAATCGGTAGGCAAGATCGTCTGAATAGCGATGCCGTCAGAACAGAATAGGCGGATCCGGGAGATGTCGATGAGCGATACGCCGAGCCAGGGATTGGGCCGATCTATCATGCCAAACTGGGTCCGCGGGCCACAGGACTTCGTTGGTGGCATAGCGCTGATGGCAATCGCGCTGTTCGCATTCTGGGCTTCCAGCGATCTGCAGGGCATGCACGGTTTTTCGTTCGGCGCCGGAACCGCGCCGCGGATGTTTGCCGGTCTGTTGCTTGGATTGGGCTTCGCCGTGATGGTGGTGGGCATTGTGTCCGAGGGCAGCCATCTGGCTGCGTACTCATGGCGCGGCCCGCTGTTCGTCTCCGTTGCCATTCTTTCGTTTGCAATCACCATTCGCCCGTTGGGTCTGGTGATTTCGGCGTTCGCCAGCTTCATCATTTCTGCGCTCGGCACTCCCGAAACACGCTGGAAAGAGACCATCATCGTCGGCGTCCTGCTCACCATCGGCTGCAGCCTCCTGTTTCCCTATGCGCTGGGGCTACCCTTGCAATTGTTCCCGCGTTTTCTGATTCAATGAGGGTGTGATGGCTGAGCTTTTTTCCAACCTGGCCCTTGGCTTCGGCGTTGCGTTCACGCCCGTGAACCTGATGCTTTGCCTGATCGGTGCCCTGGTTGGCACGTTGGTGGGCGTGCTGCCGGGAATAGGCACCATCGCGACCGTGGCGATGCTGCTGCCGATCACCTTCGGCCTGCCGCCGATCGGCGCATTGATCATGCTCGCCGGCATCTATTACGGCGCACAGTACGGCGGCTCGACGACGTCGATCCTGGTCAATATTCCGGGCGAGGCGACCTCGGTCGTGACCACCCTGGACGGTTTCCAGATGGCCAAGCAGGGCCGCGCCGGTCCGGCGCTTGCGATAGCGGCCATCGGCTCGTTCTTCGCCGGCTGCGTTGCCACTGTTCTGATCGCCGTGCTTGGCGCTCCGTTGACTAAACTCGCGCTGGCGTTCGGCCCGGCCGAATATTTCTCACTAATGGTACTGGGCCTTATCTTCGCGGTGGTGCTGGCGAAGGGATCGGTACTGAAGGCGATCGCAATGATCGTCTTCGGTTTGCTACTCTCCATGGTGGGATCCGACATCGAAACCGGCGCATCGCGCATGGCCTTCAACATCCCCGAACTAGCCGACGGGCTTGGTTTTGCGACCGTGGCGATGGGCGTGTTCGGGTTCGCGGAAATCATTCGCAACCTCGATGCCGGCGCGGAAATGGATCGGGAACTGGTGCAGCAGAAAATCACCGGGTTGATGCCGACCAGGAAAGATCTGCGCGATTCGGCTCCAGCGATCCTGCGGGGCACGGTGCTGGGTTCGATCCTCGGCATTCTCCCGGGCGGCGGCGCGGTGATCGCCTCTTTTGCGGCCTATACTTTCGAGAAGAAGATGGCAAAGGATCCTTCGCGGTTCGGCCGCGGCGCCATCGAAGGCGTGGCGGCGCCGGAAAGTGCCAACAACGCGGCGGCCCAGACCTCGTTCATCCCGCTGCTGACGCTCGGCATCCCGCCAAACGCGGTGATGGCGCTGATGGTTGGCGCAATGACCATTCACGGCATCGTGCCGGGCCCACAAGTCATGCAGAAGCAGCCTGAGTTGGTGTGGGGCATGATCGCTTCGATGTGGATCGGCAATCTGATGCTGATCATCATCAACCTACCACTCGTCGGCATCTGGGTACGGCTGCTGCGAGTCCCGTATCGGCTGATGTACCCCTCGATCGTGATCTTCTGCGCGATCGGCATCTACTCCATCAATAACGCGCCCGTCGACGTCGTACTGGCCGGCGCGTTCGGGCTGGTCGGGTACTGGCTCATCAAGCATGATTTTGAACCGGCGCCGCTGCTGCTTGGGATGGTGCTCGGGCCATTGATGGAAGAAAACCTGCGGCGCGCGCTGCTGATCTCGCGCGGCGACTGGACCGTATTCCTCACACGCCCGCTTTCGGCGACGCTGATGGCCCTTGCCGCGTTGCTCCTGGTATTGGCAGTGCTCCCCTCACTCCGAAAGAAGCGCGACGAGGTGTTCGTCGACTCCGAATCCTGAACGCGTGCTGGGGTCCGTGGGAACCCGCCCGAGGCTGGGGCACGGTTGGTCCTGCCTTGCGTTTAGCGGCCGGATGCTCATTTTTCAGGTATAATGGAGCGTCGTTGCGAATCGCCGCTTTGGAATGATCCACCGCTGAATTGGCCTTCAACAAAGGCACAAGACGCACATCATGAATCAGTATCACGATCTGCTTGAACGAATTCTGGCCGACGGCGCAGAGAAAAGCGACCGTACCGG
>JBJMTO010000045.1:0-49289 GCA_045811665.1 Bradyrhizobium sp. | reverse complement strand
ATCCTGCTGATCGGACATTCCCACCACCCTGAAGTGGTAGGAACGCTGGGGCAACTGCCGGCTGGGGCGGTGACTTTGATCGAGACCGCGCACGACGCGGCGACCTTCACGCCAAACGATCCCAACAATCTCGCGTTCGTGACCCAGACCACGTTGTCGATCGACGACACCGCGGAGATCGTCGCGATGTTGAAGGAGCGGTTCCCCAACATCTCCGGCCCGCACAAGGAAGACATCTGCTACGCCACCACCAACCGTCAACTCGCGGTGAAGAAGGTAGCGCCCGTGGTCGACGCCTTGATCGTGGTCGGCGCTCCAAACTCTTCGAATTCACAGCGCCTGCGCGAAGTCGCCGAGCGCGAGGGCTGCCCGATCGCCGTGCTGGCGCAGCGCGCCAGCGATATCGACTGGGCGAGGTTCGAAGGCATCCAGACCCTCGGTATCACGGCCGGCGCCTCGGCGCCGGAAGTGATCGTGGAAGAGATCATGGGGGCGTTTGCCGAGCGTTACGTATTGCATGTGGAGACGGTTTCGGCCGCGGAAGAGAACGAGTTCTTTCCGTTGCCGCGCTCGCTGCGGCCAGACGCCGCCGAGTAGATGCGATGGCGGTTTACACCGACGTCGCCGCCGAAGAGCTTGCCGATTTCCTGGCCCGTTACGAACTAGGCGAGTTGTTGTCCTACAAGGGTATCGCCGAGGGCGTCGAGAACTCCAACTTCCTGCTGCACACCACGGCGGGCTACTTCATCCTAACTCTGTATGAAAAGCGCGTCGCCAAAGGCGATCTGCCGTACTTTCTCGCCCTGATGACGCATCTGGCGTCGCGCGGCATCAGTTGTCCTCTGCCCGTCAAGGATCGTGACGGGGAAGCGCTGGGCGGCTCGCTGGCAGGCCGGCCCGCCGCGATCATCGGTTTTCTGGAAGGCATCTGGCCGCGCAAACCGAACGCCGCACACTGCGCCGGCGTAGGGCAGGCGCTGGCGCGAATGCATCTGGCCGGACGCGATTTTGCGATGTCGCGCGCCAATGCTCTGTCGGTTACGGGCTGGCGGCCGCTGTTCGATGTCGCCTCGGCTCGGGCCGACGAATTGCAGCCGGGGTTGCGCGGCTTCATCGCCGACGAACTCGATTATCTCGAAGGCGGGGTCTGGCCGGTGGCTCTGCCGCAGGGCGTGATTCACGCCGATCTGTTCCCGGACAACGTTTTCTTTCTCGGCGAACGGCTATCGGGCATCATCGATTTTACTTTTGCCTGCCAGGACATGCTGGCCTACGACGTCGCGATTTGTCTCAACGCGTGGTGTTTCGAAACCGACGGTTCGTTCAACGTCACCAAGGCGCGGGCCTTTCTCGGCGCGTACAGCCGCGAGCGCAAATTGTCGGATGCCGAGGAGAACGCGCTGCCGCTGTTGGCACGCGGGGCGGCGCTGCGTTTCCTGCTGACGCGGCTGGTCGATTTTCTGAACGTGCCACCCGGCGCATTGGTCAGGCCAAAGGACCCGCTGGAATACGCGCGCAAGCTGCGTTTCCAGCAGAGCGTCGCGACCCTGGGCGACTATGGTGTGACCGCCTCGGGGCTGGTGGCTTGAGTTCGCGCCCGACCGTGACCATTCACACCGACGGCGCCTGCTCGGGCAATCCCGGGCCCGGCGGCTGGGGCGCTATCCTGAAGTTCGGCGACGTCGAAAAGGAATTGAAGGGCGGCGAGGCGCACACCACGAACAACCGCATGGAGTTGATGGCCGCGATCTCCGCGCTTGAAGCCCTCAAGAAGCCCTGCTCGGTGGATATCTACACCGACAGCCAGTATGTGCGGCAAGGTATCACCGGCTGGATCAATGGCTGGAAGAAGAACGGCTGGCGCACCGCGGACAAAAAGCCGGTCAAGAACGTCGATCTTTGGCAACGGCTCGACGCGGCCCTGCACCAGCATCAGGTCCGCTGGCACTGGGTGAAGGGCCACGCGGGGCACGAAGTCAACGAGCGCGCCGATCAACTGGCGCGAGATGGCGTAGCGATGGCGAGGCTCAAGACAGCGATTGAAAAATGAGGACGGGAATTCGTCTGAGAACTGCAGGAGCCACCCTCAGGTAATTCCCGCGCGCCCGACCCGCTCGACCCTGTCGTCCAACTTCAACCCCGACCAGTCGCGCAGTTAAGCGCAGCAACGAAGCAATCCACTTTCTGCGATCCGCAGCATGGATTGCTCCGTGAGGGTGTCAGTGCATTCCCCGCGACCAGTTGGCGGGAATGAAGGGTCTTACAGCTGCGCCAGGAGCGTATCGCCGCCGGAGACCTCGACCTTGCCGGGCGCCGGCTCGAGGTTGAGCTTCTTCACCACGCCGTCCTCGACCAGCATCGAGTAGCGCTTGGAGCGGATGCCAAGGCCGTTGCCGGAGGCGTCGAGCTCCATGCCAATGGCCTTGGTGAACTCGGCGTTGCCGTCTGCGAGAAACACGGCTTCATCACGCTGGTCGGTGTCGCGCTTCCACGCGTTCATGACAAAGGCGTCGTTGACCGAGACGATGGCGATGCTGTTCACGCCCTTGTCCTTTAGGGCGTAGGCATTGAGGAAGATGCTGGGCAGATGCATCTTGTGGCAGGTGCCGGTGTATGCGCCAGGTACCGCAAACAGCGCCACCTTCTTGCCCTTGAAGATGTCGTCCGTGCTCTTGACCTGCGGACCTTCCGCGGTCATCACGCGAAACTTCGCGTCGGGCAGCTTGTCGCCAACATTGATCGTCATCGTAGTTCTCCTCAACTGTGTGGATGGTTCTTAAACCGGGCCGGCAAGGCGTGCAACATCACCGCCGCGGCAGCCGCGACTGGCGCCCCAGGTGTTCAGCATCTACCGGCCGGAGGGCCCGACGGCTCAGGCCGCCGCGGCCTTCTTTTCGTCGCGCAGTTGCCGCCGCAGTATCTTTCCGACGTTGGTCTTCGGCAGATCGGTCCTGAATTCGATCTGTTTGGGAATCTTGTAGTTGGTGAGTTGCTCGTGGCAGAACTTGATGATGTCCTCGGCGGTAACGCCGGGGTCCTTTTTCACCACGAAGGCCTTGACGGCTTCGCCCGATCGCTCGTCCGGCACGCCGATCACCGCGCACTCCAGCACGCCGGGATGGCTGGCGATCACTTCCTCGATCTCGTTCGGGTAGACGTTGAAGCCCGACACCAGGATCATATCCTTTTTGCGATCGACGATCTTGGTGTAGCCGTCCGGGGTCATGATCCCGATGTCGCCGGTGCGGAAGTAGCCGTCCGCCGTCATCACCTTTGCAGTCTCGTCAGGCCTGTTCCAGTAACCCACCATGACCTGCGGGCCCTTGGCGCAGATCTCTCCGGGCTCTCCGAACGGCACTTCGTTGCCGTCATCGTCACGGATCGAAAGGTAGGTCGAGGGCACGGGAATTCCGATCGTGCCGTTGAACTCGGTCGCAGTCGCCGGATTGCACGTCAGCGTCGGTGAGGTTTCGGACAGACCATATCCTTCAGCGATGCTGCAGCCTGTGAGTTTTTTCCATTGCTCGGCCACCGGTCGCTGCACCGCCATCCCGCCGCCGTTCGAAATCTTGAGCTTGGAGAAATCGACCTTGGTGAAGTCGGGATGGTGCAGCAGTCCGTTGTAGAGCGTGTTGACCGCCGGGATGCTGCTGACCTGGTATTTCATCAGCTCCTTGATGAATCCGCCCATGTCGCGTGGATTCGGAATCAGGAGATTGACGCCGCCGGCCCGCACCGCCAGCAGGAAACACGCGGTCAGCGCAAAGATGTGGTAGAGCGGCAGCGCGCAAACGATGAAGAGCTGATCGATCTTCGGTGGGGCCGCCAGCGCCGGCTGCAGCCAGGCGTCGTTCTGCAGCACATTGGCCAGAATATTGCGATGAAGCAGCGTCGCTCCCTTGGAAACGCCGGTTGTGCCCCCGGTATATTGCAGGAAGGCGACATCGTCGGGCCCGATCTGGGGCTTGCTGAATGTCATGCCGCGGCCTGTGGCGACCGCGTCGTTGAAATTGACGGCGCCCGGAATTGAAAACGGCGGCACCATCTTCTTCACGCGCCGGACCACCAGATTGACGATCACACCCTTGAGGCCGAGCATGTCCCCCATGCTTCCGATAATGACATGCTTGACTGCGGTCTTCGGGAGCACCTGCTGCACGGTGGTCGCGAAGTTTTCCAGAACGACGATGGCCTCGGCGCCGGAGTCCTTGAGCTGGTGCTCCAGTTCGCGCGGAGTGTAGAGCGGGTTGACGTTCACTACCGCGTAGCCCGCGCGCAAAACCGCGGTGGTCGCCACCGGGTATTGCAGCACGTTGGGCATCATCAAAGCGACGCGCGCGCCCTTTTGCAGACCCTTGCTCTGCAGGTAGGCGGCAAGGGCCAGCGACGTCTCGTCGAGATCGCGATAGGTAATCGCTTTGTCCATGCAGATGAAGGATTTGCGGTCTCTGAATTTCGCAAAGCTTTCTTCCAGCAACTGCACCAGCGATGTGTACTGGGTCACATCGATATCGGCAGGAACTCCCGCCGGATATTGCTTGAGCCAAACGCGCTCCATGACTTCCCCCTTGTGGTTGCGTTGGCCGTTGTTCGGCCGCGACGTTGTTGAGGGCGATATTGAGCAATGCGGCCGCCGATGGCAAGCGGCTGCGCGTTATCGACGCATTATCGCATGAAAACAGGCGTTCCAAGCGGCGGAAACGCCCTCAACTGCGAGGCGCAACCACCTTTTGATCGGCGGGCTTGGCGACCGCCTTGGGCTTTGCCAGTTTCGCGATCGGCTTGTCGCCCGCCGGCGCGGATCTTTCGCCGGCAACCGGCTTGGCGTTCGCGTGCTTGTCGATGCCGGGTTTGGCGGCAACTTTCGCCTCCGGCTTCTTGTCGTGCTTCTTTTCGGATTTGGCGTCCTTGCCGCCATCCTTTGCAGCCGCCTTTGCTTCGCCTTTTCGCTCTTGCTCCGCCTCCGGTTTCTTGGCAACCCGCGTCCGCTTTCCGCGACTCTGTTTATCGGCGTCTGCGGCGACCGCGGCGATCAAAGCCGGCCCGGTCCGGGTCGGACCGGTATAAACCGGGATCGGCTCGGATGGCGCAGCAGCGGCGGCTATTAATTCAGATGGCTTCAAGAGCGGGGGCTGCAGCCCAGCGGCAAAAAACGTAAGGCTGGTTTCGCCGCTTGATGAGCCGAGGTTGCCGGCAATCGTCTCTTCATCCTCGTCGCTGGCCGGCTTGCGTCGTTTGCCGCTGCACATCTCCTCGCGCAGGTTCGGCGGGGAGGCGTCGACCGGCGCCAGATTCTCGACCGTGCCAAGCGAAGGACGCAACCACGATAGCGTGTTGTTGCCAAAGCCTCGTTCCAGCAGTTGAGCGGCTTTCACGGCGCGCGCCTGGCCGGATGAAGCGCCGAGCACCACCGCGATCAGCCGTTTGCCATTGCGGGTAGCCGAAGCCACCAGATTGTAGCCAGACGCGCAGATGAACCCGGTTTTGAAACCGTCCGCGCCCGGATAGCGTCCGATCAGCCGGTTGAAATTCTGCGTGATCTTGCGGCCGAAGCGGATTGAGGGAATGTGCACGAAATACTCGTACTCCGGCACGTCGCGAATGATCGCCCGGGCCAGCATCGCAAGGTCGCGCGCTGAACTGACCTGGCCGTCGGCGGGTAGTCCGTTCGGGTTGACATAGCTCGTTTGAGTCATCCCGAGCCGTTGCGCGTTCTGGTTCATCAGCCCCGAAAAGCCGTCGACCGAACCGCCGACACCCTCGGCAAGCACCACGGCCATGTCGTTGGCAGATTTCACCAGCATCATCTTGAGCGCGTTATCGACCGTGACCTGCGTGCCCGGCCGGAAGCCCATCTTGGACGGGGACTGCGATGCGGCGACCGGGGACACCGTGAGCACGGTGTCGAGCGTTAGACGGCCCTCCTTGATCGCCTTCAGAGTGACGTAGGCGGTCATCAACTTGGTCACGGACGCGGGATACCAGGGATGGGTGGCGTTCTGGGCTTCCAGGACTTTTCCGGTGTCGGCGTCGACGACCAGTAGCGCTTCGGCATGCGCCAAACGTGGCGCCAAGCTGAGCGCCGCGCCCAGAACAACCCAGGTCAGTAACGACTTACGAGGAAACAGACGGAGAAAATGCACAATCCGATTCCGGTCCTTTGAGACCCGCCTCTGCTGAGGAGGTCTAGGCATGTGACGTTCGGGTTCAAGCGTGTCCGGGGCCGTCGGCTACGGCTATTCGAGCCTATACCGGCTTGCCGATGCAGAACAGAGCCTGTGGGATTAAATCACGGACGAAGTAGGCCGAATTTCGACGCCGTTCAGAGCTTGAGCGCGGTGCTGCCATGTTCGTGCGCTTGAGCGGAGGGTTTCGGACTTTCCTGAACCATGAATTGAGCTCTCGCGAGTTCCGCAAAACGGCCTCCCTTCGCCACCAGCTCGTCAAACGTCCCGGTTTCGATCACGCGCCCGCCGTCGAACAACAAAATGCGCGTGGCGTTGCGAATGGTCGAGAGCCGATGGGCGATCACAAACGTTGTGCGCCCCTTCATCACCTCGTCAAGTGCGGCGTTCACTTTGGCTTCCGTCACCGCATCGAGCGCGCTTGTCGCTTCGTCCAGGATCAGGATCGGCGGATCTTTCAACAGCGCGCGCGCGATCGACAAGCGCTGTCGCTCCCCGCCCGATAGCATACGTCCGCGCTCGCCGGCATTGGTGGCGAACCCCTGGTCGCTGCGCTCGATGAAGTCGAGAGCTTGGGCGCGGGCTGCGGCTGTGCGCATTTCGTCTTCGGTCGCGTCCGGCTTGCCGACGCGCAGATTGTCGGCAATCGAGCGATTGAACAGCAGCGCTTCCTGAAACACCACGCCGATGTTCCGCCGTAGCGCGGTCAACGTCAGACCGCGGACGTCCATGCCATCCACCTTGATGAAGCCGGACTGTGGATCGAACGCGCGATGCAGGAGGGCGATCGCGGTCGATTTACCGGCGCCGGTCGGCCCCACCAGCGCAATGGTCTCGCCGGGCAGCGCAGTGAAGGAGAGGTCTTCGACGGCCGGCCGCTTGCCATCGTAAGAGAACGATACGTCGTGGAATTCGATCAGGCCGGACAGCCGACCGGTGTCGATCGCGTCCGGCCGGTCGCGAACCGCGGGGACCGCATCCAACACGTTGAAGAATTCCTGCAGCCGCGGCGCTTCCATGAACACGTTGTTGATGAACGCGACTACCTGTTCCAGTTTCTGGATCAGCATGGTGGCGAAGCTCACGAACATCACGATCTCGCCGACCGTGGTGAGACCTTGCGCATGCAGCGCGATCCCGATCGTGAAGATCGCCAGCACCGTGATGGTTGTGGATGCTTTGGTGATGACCGTGACCAGCGCCCACCACGACAGTACCGGCATTTGCACGGCCAGCAGCTGGTCGGCGACGAAGCGCAGCCCCTGAACCTCGGCGTCGATGCGTACGAAGCTCTGCACCAGCGCGACGTTTCCGAGCGCATCGGATGCCCGCGCTGAAAGATCGGTATAATGCGCCTCCACTTCGTTCTGCATGCCATAGGTCTTGCGCACCACGGCGGTCGTAAGCGCGGTGAACACCACGCAGAGTACGAACAGCAGGATCGCCAAACGCCAATTGATGTAGAACGAGAGCGGCAGCAGAACCACCAGCGACATGATCGCGGCGAAATGCTCGCGGAAAAACCCGACCCACAGCCGCCATAGCGAGTCGGTGCCGTTTAGCATTACTTTCATCAGCCGGCCGGAATGGGTGCCGGTGTGGAAAGTCAGCGGCAACTGCATGATGTGCTCGAAGTAGTTGGTCAAAACCGCCTGGCGCTGACGGTGCGCCAGCCGGTCGGCGTGCAGTGCGACCGCGGCACCGCAGCTAATCGTCAGCAAGCCGAACGCCGCCCAGGCCGCCAACAGCGGCCACGCTGACGAGTTGGGGTCCGGCTTGCCCGAGAGTACATCGACGATGCGCCCGAACAGCACGGGCTCGGCGAATTGCGCTGCCGCCAGCGCCAGGTTGGCGCCGGCAAGCATCCATCCCAGTCGCGCCTCCTTGCCGAGCAGTTCAAGCACGCGCGTATAAAGCCGAAGCAGGGACATGCAGGTCGCATACTTTGTTTGAGGATGGTCGTTGTGGGCCTGCATTGTAAGCAGGGACGCCGGGGAGATACAGGGGCCCGAGGCTTTTTGTTCAATTGATCAAGCGCCGGTCCAGCGAAGGCAAGAACGTGTCGTCGAAAATATCAGCGACTGTCGGACGTTTGCCGAACTTGAAATCTTCGGCGATCTGATCGATCGAGCGATCCAGGCGGGCGGCCTCGACGCCGCCGATGCCATTGCGCCGCACCTCGCCGGTCAAGATGTTATCCGCGATCAACACGCGCCAGCGTTCAAGCTCCAGGTCGCGCGCGCCTCCCTCCATCCGGCTGACGACTTCATCGGCCGCGCCTTCGGGTTGCTTGATGGCGAGGTCGGTCCCGGCAATCAGTGCGCGGACAAAGCCCTTCACCGCCTCAGGCCTGCTGGCAGCAAACGCCGGGCTGACGATCAGAGCGAACCCGTAGGCCTCTGCGCCAAAGTCGGCGAATCGAAGTACCGCGAGATCATCCGCCGGAACGCCGCGATCTCTCAAATTGACCGCCGACAGATACGAAAATCCCGTGACCGCGTCGACCTGAGCGGCGGACAACATCGGCTCGCGAAGCGCGGCGCCGATCTTGGTCTGCTTGACGCTCGCGATCTTCAGGCCGTTCTGACGCGCCAGCGCCGGCCACAACCGGATCGACAGATCGCCTTCGGCGACGCCGAGTATTTTACCCTCCAGATCGGACAGCACCTGGATGCCCCGACTCTTACGCGCGATGATCGCGTACGGCGCTCGGTTGAACAGGACGAACACCGCCTTGACCGGGGGCGCGTCGGACTTGCCGCGAAACCGGATCAATTCGTTGATGTCGGCGAGGGCAAATTCGCTGCTGCCCGCCGCCACGCGCGCGATCGCATCCGCAGACCCGCTCGCGATGTTGGTGGCCACGACAAGGCCCTCCGACGCAAACAGACCACGGGCCGACGCCAGCACAAGAGGCGCAGCCGCTGCATCGATTGGACGATCGAGGGAGAACTGGATGGCGAGGGGTTGTCGAGCCTCGCCCTGCGCAAGGGCTTCGCCGATTCCGAAATCGGCGCGACCGAGAAGGCCTGTCGCTAAAGCCAAAACGCAGGCGATGGTCGAAGCTACGCGCATCTGGAGACACTTCGGGATCGGCGGATTGCGCGCGCCCGATCGCGGTTCGATAAGATCCGGAAAAGCGCAGGCAACGGCCATAATGGTTCATCAAACCTGAACGAGGGATGAGCAAATCCGACCGGGTTTCGCGATCGACCGTCAAGCCTGCCGACCGGCGGCAGGGAACCGGGGGCAAGCTCACCGGTTAGTATACCGGGCTTGGCTGGCTGAGGCACGTTTGGAGGATTTGGAGATGTTTGCCCGAAAAGCTGTATGTTTATCAATTGGTCGCGCCACGGTCATGGCGTCAGTGGCGGCGCTAGCCGTTACAGCGTTCGAACCTTCGCCTGCTCGCGCGGCCTCCGCGGCACCGGGCCTGTCGACGGCGACCGCGGACGCTGGCCTCACCGATGTAAGCGCCCGCCGCAGGGTATATCGGCGCGGGGGTGGCGCGGCAGCCGCAGCGGCGTTTGCCGGCATTGTGGGCACCGGCATTGCGATCGCCGCGTCCCAGAACCGACGCCACTATTATGACGGTTACTATGGCCCCCGGTATGACAGCGGGCCCGGTTATTACAGCGGCGGTCCCGCATACTACGGCGGCGGACCCTATTACGGCGGCGGTTATTATCGCGGCTGGTAGGCCTCCTTCCCCGATTGGATAACCAGCCGGCCCCTGGGGCCGGCTGGTTTATTCGTGCCCGCGTTAACACGCTGGCGACCGGTTTGGATTAGCTTCGGCCGGATGAGTGATTCGCTCGAGCGGCTGTATCAGGCTGTGATCGCGGCCAAGGATCTCGACCCGGCAATCTCGCGAACTGCCCGGTTGTTTCAGCGCGGCCCCGCCAAAATGGCCAAGAAAGTGGCCGAGGAGGCGATTGAGGTCGTGATCGACGCGCTCAACCGGGATTCCGCCGCGGTGGTCCGCGAAAGCGCCGACCTTCTCTATAATCTGACAGTGTTGTGGGCGGCTGCGGGCGTGCGGCCAGCGGACGTGTGGCGCGAAATGGCCAAGCGCGAGGATCTGTTGGGGATTGCCGAGAAGATGCCCAAATCCGTCGTCAAAATTGGCAAGGTTTCGCCGCCCCCGCCCCGGGTCGCCCGACGACGTGTCGTTGCGGTGAAAGGCCGCAGCCTCGGCAAGCGGCGCTGAATCTCAAGCTATTTTTGCCGATCCGCGGCATGGACAAATCCGCTCCTTGGTGGTTCATCGCGCCATGCTGAGAAGGATCTACGACTGGTGCATTGACGCCGCCCACAAGCCCTATGCGCTCTGGATCATGGGCGCGGTAGCGTTCGCGGAAAGCTCGTTTTTTCCGGTGCCGCCGGACGTGATGCTGATTCCGATGTCGCTGGCCCGTCCGCAGCGCGCGTGGCTTTACGCGCTGGTCTGCACGGTCACCTCAGTGCTTGGCGGCATTCTCGGCTATGCGATCGGCGCGCTGCTGTACGACTCGGTCGGACACTGGCTGATCCAGTTCTACGGTTACGGAGACAAGGTCGAGGCGTTCCGCGCCGGTTACGCCGAATATGGCGCATGGATCATCCTGCTCAAGGGACTGACGCCGATCCCATACAAGCTGGTGACGATCACGTCCGGCTTCGCGAATTACAACATCTGGCTTTTCATCGTGCTCTCCGTGATCGCGCGCGGCGGGAGGTTCTTCGTCGTGGCGATCCTGCTGAACCGATATGGCGAATGGATACGGGTGCGCATCGAGAAGCGTCTTGGCTTGTGGGTGGCGCTGGGCGCGGCCGTGCTGGTTCTTGGGTTCGTCGTCGCGTTGCGCCTGTTCTGAACGACCCGCGAAGCGCTTTGCCGTCCCTTTCGCCTCAAGGTACGCTCGAACTCATGATGGCCGGAGCCGAGCACGTGGGCGCGCAGGCGAGATCGCAAATAGCCACGGGGTTTTTAGTCGCCTCGATTTTGCTGATGCCGATCGGCAAGGCATGGCCGCAAGCTGATGTGCAGCGAACTTCGCCCGGCGCTCAGCAGCGGATCGAGCAAGTGGTGCCGCAGCAAGATGCTCCCGCTCCACCGTCCTCTCCGGCTGGCAGCGAGGAGAACCCAGGCTTGTTCAACGAAATCGGGAAGATGTTCGACAAACTACCTACCCTGAAAAGCCCGCAGCAAACCATCGACGACTGGAATGCGCGGGCTCGGGATGCGGCCAAGGACGCCACCGACAGTTTGTCTCGTTTGTCGCAGCCGGCGTCGATGGTGAGCGGGCGCATGGTCTGTCCCGTTTCCGCCAGCGGCGCCCCGGATTGCAAGCTGGCTGCCGATAAACTGTGCCAGGCCAAAGGTTTCAAGGATGGCAAGAGCCTCAACACGGATTCCGCAGAAACCTGCTCCGCCAAGGTCCTCATCCCCGGCCGTACGCGCAAGCCTGACGATTGCCGCACCGCTCATTACGTCAGCCGCGCGCTTTGCCAGTAGCCGCCTTTGTTGTGTTACGCCGTTGCCTTGTTGGTATGATGTCTGGCATCTTTAAGCCAATGCATTCCGCGTTGCCCTGAGCCAAAAGGATCTTCCGAATGTCGATGCCTGCCTTGTTCACGGGCCGTCTGTCCATTCCGGTGATCGGTGCGCCGCTGTTCATCATTTCCGTGCCCGATCTCGTGATCGCCCAGTGCAAGGCGGGCGTGGTCGGATCATTCCCGGCGTTGAACGCGCGGCCGCCGGCGCTGCTCGACGAGTGGCTGGTGCGGATCAAGGAAGAGCTGGCCGCCTACGACAAGGCGCATCCCGAGCGGCCATCGGCGCCGTTCGCGGTCAACCAGATCGTGCATCGATCGAACAACCGGCTCGACCAGGATCTGGCGCTTTGCGAGAAACACAAGGTGCCGATGATCATCACCTCGCTCGGCGCGCGCGAAGAGCTGAACCAGGCGGCGCATCGCTGGGGCGGTATCGTCTTTCACGACGTGATCAACCAGAAATTCGCGCGCAAGGCGATCGAAAAGGGCGCCGACGGACTGATCCTGGTATCGGCCGGCGCGGGCGGGCATGCCGGGGAAATATCGCCGTTCGCATTCGTTGCGGAGACCCGGCACTGGTTCGACGGGCCGATCGCATTGTCAGGGGCGATCGGCAATGGACGCGCGGTACGCGCCGCGCGGCTGCTGGGCGCCGACTTCGCCTATATCGGCTCGGCGTTCATTGCCACCACCGAGGCTAATGCGGTCGAAGGCTACAAGCAGATGATCACCAGCTCCGGCGCGGAAGACATCGTCTATTCGAATTTGTTCACGGGCGTGCACGGCAACTACTTGAAGCCGTCGATCGTGGCGGCCGGCATGGATCCCGAGAACCTGCCGGAGTCCGACGCGTCGAAGATGAGTTTCGGCACCGACGCCTCGGGCGAGCGTGCCAAGCCAAAGGCATGGAAGGAGATCTGGGGCAGCGGCCAGGGTGTCGGCAGCATCGGCAAGGTCGTGCCGGCGTCCGAATTGATCGCGAGATTCAAAAAAGAATATGACGAAGCAGTCGATCCCGCGTTGTGAATGGTTTCATGATGGATGCCATCTTCAGCGTGAACGGCGACCGCGTCGTCACCAGCCCCAACGCCGCCGGCCCGTGGGATAGCAGCACGCAGCACGGATCGGCGCCCGCGGCGCTGGTGGTGTGGGCGGCCGAAGCGATTCCGTCGCCGGCGCCGATGCAGATCGCGCGGGTCACGATCGATTTGATGCGCCCGGTGCCGATCGCGCCGCTGACGCTGCAGACGGAGGTGCTGCGCGGAGGCAAGAAGATTCAGCTCTGCGCCGTCAAACTGCTGGCCGACAACGTGGTCGTGGTGCAGGCGACTGTTCTCAAGATCAAGACTCAGTCACTGACGTTACCGCCGGATCTGGTGGACCAGCCGGTCGAATTTCCCGACCCCGACCAGTCGAGAGACGAGGCAGCACCGCTGGCGAGCTGCCCTTTTGCAACCGGCATCTCGATGCGCGCCGCGCGCGGTCATTTCGGCGTGCCGGGCCCGGCCGCCATCTGGTACCGCGTCGACCGACCGCTGATCGAAGGCTCTGGCGTGTCGCAGGCCATGCGCGCGGTGGTCGCCGCCGATTTCTGCAACGGTACATCGGCGGCGCTGGACTTCCGGGAGTGGACCTTCATCAACGCCGATCTCACGGTCAGTATTGCCCGCCAGCCGGTCGGCGAATGGATACTGCTGGATGCGGAATCGCTGATCGGCCCCGATGGCGCGGGGCTGGCTATTGCCCGGCTCGCCGACCAACAAGGCTATTTTGGCCGCGCGGTCCAAAGCCTCGTGATCGAGCGGAGATGACCACAAAAGTTCCATTTTGCGGGAACTGATAGGCCGCCACTGGAGTTTGTCCCCGCTTAGGGGGTCGCATGAACTCGGTTGCACCGCTCGCCGACAAGGCGAAGTCCGGGATTTGGGGGCTCGACAACATCTTGTCGGGTGGATTTTCGCGCGGCCACCTTTTTCTGGTCGAAGGCGCCCCCGGAACCGGCAAGACCACGGTAGCTCTGCAGTTCCTGCTCGAGGGCATCAACTCGGGAGAAAAGTGTCTTTACATCACCCTGTCCGAAACCGCGCGCGAGTTGCGCGAGGGCGCGGCTTCCCATGGCTGGTCGCTGGATGCTGGCATCGAAGTGTTCGAGCTGCTCCCTCCGGAAAGCTTGCTGGATTCTGACCAGCAGCAAAGCTTGCTCTATTCGTCCGACCTCGAGCTCGGCGAAACTACGAAACAGATTTTCGAAGTGGTCGAGCGGTCGCGGCCGGACCGCGTTGTTCTCGACAGCCTCTCCGAAATCAGGTTGCTGGCGCAAAGCTCGCTGCGTTACCGGCGGCAGATACTGGCGATCAAACACTACTTCGCGAAGTTCGACACCACAGTCATCCTGCTCGACGATCTGACTGCCGACGTCGCGGACAAGACCGTGCACAGCGTTGCGCATGGCGTGCTGCGGCTGGAGGAGCTGGCGCCCAACTACGGGGCGGAGCGACGGCGCGCGCGGGTCATCAAATATCGCGGGGTGAAATTTCGCGGCGGCTATCACGATGCGACAATCACGACCGGTGGCATGAACGTGTTTCCGCGACTCGTGGCATCTGAGTATCGCAGCAACTTCAAGCGCACCAAGATGTCGAGCGGCATCCCGGAGTTCGACCAGCTTCTGGGCGGGGGCGTCGAAACCGGTTCGAGCACATTGGTGCTGGGGCCGGCCGGTACCGGAAAGTCGCTTGCCGCAATTGTCTTCGTCGTCGCGGCAATCAAGCGGGGCGAGAAGGCGGCTCTGTTCGTGTTCGATGAGGAGCTCGGCCTTCTTTTCTCGCGCATGAAAGGCCTTGGCATCGATCTCGAGGCGATGCAGCGCACCGGCGCTCTCCATATCGAACAGGTTGACGCGGCGGAATTGTCGCCCGGCGAGTTCGCGCACCTGGTTCGCACCCGTGTCGATGACGACAACATCAAGACCGTGGTGATCGACAGCCTCAACGGCTACCAGGCAGCCATGCCCGAGGAGAATTCCCTCGTTTTGCACATCCACGAATTGCTGCAATATTTGAATCGTCGCGGCGCCGCGACGTTCATGACCGTGGCGCAGCATGGGCTGGTCGGCGATATGAAAGCACCCGTCGACGTGACCTATCTGGCCGACACCGTGGTGCTGCTGCGCTACTTCGAGGCGCTCGGCTCGGTGCGGCGCGCGATCTCGATCATCAAGAAACGCACCGGCTCACATGAATCGACGATCCGGGAATACCGTATCGACGACCGTGGTCTCACGATCGGTGCGCCGCTCGAGGGATTTCAAGGCGTGCTCCGGGGTGTTCCGGTCTACGTCGGCGAGGGCAGGCCTCTGCTGCAGGAGCAAATTGCGTGAGACCGGGCGCGTCGTCCGAACGTGCGGTGATCCTGGCTCCGACCGGTCGCGATGCGGCGGTGGCGGCCGGGTTGATTAAGGAAGCCGGGTACTACGCCGACGTGTGCGCGGATCTCGCCTCACTCATGCATGAAGTGGAGGGCGGCGCCGGTCTTGCCGTGATCGCGGACGAGGCGATCAAGACCGCCGATTTGCGGCCGCTGATGCGCTGGCTCAACGATCAGGCTTCATGGTCGGATTTTCCGATCGTGCTGTTGACGCGACAGGGTGGCGGTCCTGAGCGCAATCCCGACGCCGTGCGGCTCGGACAGGTTTTGGGCAACGTCACCTTCATCGAACGTCCGTTTCATCCGACCACGCTGGTGAGCGTCGTCGGATCGGCGGTCAGGGGCCGCCGGCGCCAGTATCAGACCCGTGCTATTCTCGAAGATCTCACCGAAAGCGAGGGCTTGCTGCAGACCGCGCTGAGCGCCGGCCGTCTCGGTGCGCTCGAACTCCACCTGCCGCAGTTGGAGCTGGAAGCCTCCGAGACCTGCAAGAGGTTTTTCGGACGCGGCCCCGAAGAGCCTTTTTCGTACACGGATTTGCTCGCGTCCGTTCACCCGGACGATCGTGAACGCCGCAACCAGGTGCTGCAGCGGACCATCAGTACCGGCAAGGACTACAGCATCGAATACCGCAACATCTGGCCTGACGGATCGCAGCACTGGGTCGACGTCCGCGCCCGTGCGGTTCACAGGCCGGACGGCAGCATCAAATCGCTGGTGGGCGTGTCGTCCGACATCACCGCCCGCAAGGTCGCCGAAATCGAACGCGAGACTTTGCTGGCGCAGTTGGCGGCCGAACGCACTGCTTTGGCGGAATTGACCGCGACCCTGGAGCAGCGCGTCGAGCAACGCACCGCCGATCTGATGAAAGAGGTCGCGGCGCGCGAGAAGGCCCAGGAGCAATTGCGTCAGGCGCAGAAGATGGAGACCATCGGCCAACTGACCGGCGGGGTGGCGCACGACTTCAACAACCTGCTGATGGCGGTGATGGGCAACCTGGATCTGCTGCGCAAGCGAATTCCCAACGATCCAAGGCTGCATCGCCTTATTGACGGCGCGCTGCAGGGCGCCGAGCGCGGTGCCTCGCTGACCCAGCGGCTGCTGGCGTTTGCGCGCCAGCAGGATCTGCGAGCGGTGCCGGTCGACCTGCGCGGCCTCATCAATGGCATGATCGATCTGCTCGAACGTTCTCTGGGTCCGCGCGTCGCGCTGCGGCTCGACTTGCCGCAAGGCTTGCCGCCGGCCCGCGTCGATGCCAACCAGCTCGAGCTCGCGATCCTGAATCTTGCGATCAATGCCCGCGACGCCATGCCCGATGGCGGCTCGATCGAGATCAAGATTTCCGAATGCCAGGCCGACAGCGACCCCGCGCTGCGACCCGGCCGCTATTTGAAGCTGTCAGTCATCGACACCGGCAAGGGCATGTCCGCGGAGATACTCAAACGTGCGGTGGAGCCGTTCTTCTCGTCGAAGCCGCTCGGCAAGGGCACCGGCCTTGGCCTGTCGATGGTGCATGGGCTGGCGGTTCAGCTCGGGGGGTCGCTGCAACTGTTGAGCACGGTGGAAAAGGGGACCACCGCGACGCTGATCCTGCCGGTGGCGACGGCTGCGCCTGAATCCGAAAGCCCAGCGCACAAGCCGCCCGCCGTGAAGCGCTCGGCGGTGATCCTGTTTGTCGACGACGATCCCCTGATTGCGCTCTCGACGACCGAGATGCTCGAAGACCTCGGCCATCACGTGATTGGCGCCAACTCGGGCTCGCACGCGCTTGATATCATCAAGAGCGAACAGCCGATCGACCTGATGATGACGGATCACGTTATGCCGGGCATGACCGGCATCGAACTCGCTGCCGCCTCTCGCGAATTGCGACCCTCGCTTCCGATCCTGCTTGCGACCGGTTATGCCGAGCTGCCGGAGGGCTCCCAGCTCGATCTGCCGCGCCTGGCCAAGCCCTATCATCAGGAGCAGTTGCGCGACCGGCTCGATCAACTGCTGGCCTGAAGCGCTTCCGCGTTATCCGACCAGCCGGTCGCGGCCAGCCCAGAAGCCTGCTTTCAGCACTTTCTTATCCACCTTGCCGACACCGGTCATCGGCAACTCACTGACGAACTTGACGTGCTTGGGGGCATGCGCGGAGCCTTTGCGGACCTTGACGAGGTTGATGAGTTCTTCGGCGTTCGGCCGCGCGCCTGCGCGCGCCACGATGACCGCTGTCACTGCTTCGCCCCATTTATCGTCGGGCACCCCGACTACCGCCACCATCGCAACGTCGGCATGCTGTGACAACACGTCTTCAACCTCGCGCGGGAAGATGTTGAAGCCGCCCGAGACGATCATGTCCTTCTTGCGGTCGAGAATAAACATGTAGCCGCGTTCGTCGGCGCGCGCGATATCGCCGGTATGCAACCAGCCGTTCTTCAGCGTCTCCGCGGTCTGTTCGGGCCGCTTCCAGTATTCGGCCATCACATGCGGCGCGCGGACGCAAATCTCGCCGGGCTCGCCGGTCGCGACCTCCCGGTCTTCCTCGTCCAGGATTTTCACCTCACAGCAGGAGATCGGGAAGCCGCAGGACAGGAACAATTCCGGGGTTCTCGGGTCGTGGTCGGATTTACGCAGCACCGAGATCGGATAGCATTCCGTTTGCCCGTAGAGCTGGGAGAATACCGGGCCGATGCGCTCGATCCCTTCCACCAGCCGGCTCGGCGACATCGCCGAAGCGCCGTAGAGCAGAAGTTCGAGCGACGAAAGATCGGTGCTGTCGAGCGCGGGATGATCGAGCAGCACGTAGATCATGGTCGGCACGAACAGCGTGAAGTTGATGCGCTCGCGCGCGATTGTGTTGAGCACCGCCTCCGGATCGAAACCCCTGAGCATGTGCACGGTGCCGCCGGACACCAGCGAAGGCAGGACCTTGCTGCCGGCCACGTGGCTGATCGGCGCCACCGTAAGATACCGCGGCGTGTCCGGAATTTCGAAGCCGGAAAGAATCGCACTTGTGAAGCCGCCATACTCCCGATGATAGCGCAGCGCGCCCTTGGATTTTCCGGTGGTGCCGCCAGTATAGTTCAGGGTTGCGATGTCATCGGGGCCAGCCAGCGAAAGAGCATTGGCGGAGCCCGCCTTCTCCGCCGCGACAAGCAGGTCCACACCGTAGCTGGCGCGACCGATCGTGAAGACGGTCCTGAGGTTGGTTGCCTTTGCCGCGAGTTCGCCGCCGCGGTCGATGAACGCAATGGCGTCGACGACCAGCACCGCGCTTTCCGAATCCTCGATCTGGAACAGTTGATCCTCCAGCGATCCCAGAGGATGCAGCCAGGTGATCGCAAGTCGGCACAATTGCGCGGCGACGCCCGCGGACCACGTCTCGGCCCGGTTCGCGGTTAGAAAGGCAACGCGGGTACCCGGCTGCAGGCCCAGTCCCATCAGCACCCTCTGCATGCGGCCGATCAGCTCGGTTGCGCCGCGGTAGGTGATCGATCCGTCCGGCCAGCTGAACGCGATCCGTGAGGGATAGCGCGCCAGTGCCTGCAAGGTTTGTCCGCACACCGTTGGAAAGGCATAGAGCGGATCTGACATGTTGCCTCCGGCTGTTTTGTGGTCTGCGCCTGGTCATGGCAATGATATGAAAGCTAGCACAAGCAATCTTGCCGATGGCAAGACAAACGGGACCGCAATGGAAAGCCCGATGGTGAATCCCCCCGACCGCATCGGCCGCTTTCGTGACCGCCTCAGCCTGCCGCTGATCGCGGCGCCGATGTTCCTGGTCTCGGGTGTAGATCTGGTCGTCGCGGCCTGCCGCAACGGCGTCATCGGCTCGTTTCCAACGGTGAATTGCCGCACTTCCGAACAACTCGATAGCTGGCTCGGTGATATCGAAGACCAGTTGCGGCGGCACTCGGATGGAACCGGAAGCCGTTGCGCACCGATCTGCCCGAACCTGATCGTGCACCGGTCCAATGCGCGGCTGCAGCAGGACCTCGCGGTGCTCTTGCGGCACAGCCCCGAGCTCGTCATCACCAGCGTCGGCTCACCGGCGCCGGCGGTTGCGCCGTTGCATGACGTCGGCGCGCTGGTGTTTGCGGATGTCGCGAGCATCCGTCACGCGGAGCGTGCTGTGGAGGCCGGCGCCGACGGGCTTGTTCTGCTGACTGCGGGCGCGGGAGGGCAGACCGGCTGGCTCAACCCGTTCGTGTTCGCGCGCGCCGTGCGCGCTTTCTTCGACGGGCCGATCGTGCTCGCGGGAGGGATGGGAGACGGTCAGTCGTTGCGCGCGGCCGAGACGCTCGGCTGCGACCTTGCGTATATGGGTACCAAGTTCATCGCCACCAAAGAGAGCATGGCCGATGTGAGATACAAGGCGATGCTGGTTGCGAGCAGCGCTGACGATATTTTGCTGACCACCGCCTTTACGGGCCTGCCAACCAATATGCTGCGGCCCTCCCTTGCCGCTGCGGGGTTGGATCCCGACGACTTGCCGCAACGTGGTGCGATCGACATCGGAAAGGATATCGACGTCGGCGCCCGGGAAAACCGGCCGCTGCGCTGGCGCGATATCTGGAGCGCGGGCCATTCCACATCCGGTGTCAGCGAAGTGCTGTCGGTTGACGATCTCGTGGCTCGAACGTTGGCGGAGTACCGTGGGGCTCTCCAAGGTCCGCCCTTGGCCGCGGGCTAAGGTGGCTGCGTCGAACTGCCGGCGAGCGCAGGCTTAACGAGCAATTAACCATCCCGCCCCAACATCCCCTTATACGCCGTCCGGCGCTCAGCTCGGTGTCGTGCCGAAGACCGCGGTTCAGAGGGCCCACCAGATGGAATGCGACACACTCGGTGCGAGAACCCCCGCAAGCCTGGAGGAGATCAGGCTTAGGGTGGGTTACGCGCTGGATCGGCATCCGCTCTGCCGCGAAGTGCAATTCGATGTCGCCAGGACGCCGCGCAGGATCAGCGGCATCAACTGGACCGTCAGCCTGCGTTCGGTCACGCCCGATGCGCTGTGGGAGGCTTCCGACATTGTCGCCGACATCCAGGAAGCCTACGACCTCTCGCCGGAGGCCGAATTCCGCCTCTAAGTGATTGTTATAAAGAAAGATTGTAGTCCACCACCACGCCCTCGGTCAGACCCTTGGGGGTACTCTTTACCGGTGCCGCCTCGTCGCCGGTCCAGTTCGAGCCGCCAGGGCGGCACGGTTAGGCCTTAATTATCGCCCACTTATCGGCAAAGTGATTTGACGAAGGCCGCACGGAGATCTCGGTTTGACGAGAGTCATCACCATTATCGCGCTGAGCTGTTTTCTCCTGGCCGGGGCGGCCGCGACCAGCATTCTGGGCCGCGACAGCCTGCCGGCCGTAAGGGCGGACATGGCTTCCACGGTGGTCACAAAGCCCGTCGCGAATCGGGAGAACAAGCAGGACCGGCTCGCGGTAACTAGATTGGCGCTGGCCTCGTTGGAGCCGGCGCACACGGCAAGCCTGACCGAGCCGCTTAGGCAAGCCTTTGCAGCCAGCACCACCGTCGACGTCGAGCCTCCAAAGGTTGCAGCGGTTGCACCGGCTACGCCCAAACCGAAGCCCGCTAACAAGCCCACGCCTCAGAAACCGTATGCGCTGCTCAGCGACGTGCAGATTGCGGGGATCAAGGAGCGTCTCAGACTCTCCTCCGCACAGGAATCTTATTGGCCGGCCGTGGAAACGGCGTTGCGGGCGGTGGCGCGGAAGATCCATTCAACCCGGCAGGCCGATCCCCACGCGCCCGGGGTGCCGATCGATCCTGATGCCGCGGAAGTCCAGCAGCTTAAATCGGCGGCGATGCCGTTGCTGTTTCAGCTGCGCGAAGACCAGAAGCAGGAAGTGCGCACGCTGGCCCGGCTGATCGGCCTTGAAAAGGTCGCCGCGCAAATCTAGCGCTCATCTATCGGGACGCGTTCAGTTCACTTTTGCCGTCCCACGCCAGCCCTTCAAACAGGTTGATGAGGGGCGGGCCGTGATACTGGCTCGGCAGATCGCGCGGATGGATGAACTCGTCGCGAAACCAGGGAAATGTTTTCGGGTCGAAGTTTTCGATGATCCAGTCGATCAGGCGGCGCACGCGAGGCACGCGCGCCGCGTCTGGATGGTAGGTCAGCCAGATATCGAACGGAAAGATCGCGTCGATATCGAGCGGCACCATGTTCGGGCCCATCACGTGAATGTAGGTTGGCGACCAGCCGATTCCCGCGCCCTTGATGATCGCCCACAACAGCGCGCTCGAATTATTGGTGCTGAACTTCACCAGATCATTGACGGCAACACCGGGGAATAGTCCGTTGAGCACTTCGCGGCTTTTGGTCTGATCAGCGAACTGCATCGCGAGCCGATGCTTGCGCAGATCGTCAATGTTTTTTGGCGTTCCATAGATCGCAAGATAAGAAGGCGCGGCGGCGAGCATCGAGTGAATGCGGCCAAGCCGGACGATCTTGACGTCGGGGTTAGTGGGGCGCGTCAATTGAATCGCGACGTCGGCCTCAAGCCGCAGTACATCGGCCGATCGCATCGCACAAGCCAGATCGATGCCGAGTTGCGGATAGGCGCGCTGGAATTCCACCAGCCGCGGACCCAGCCAAAACGTGCCGAATGCCTCGGTGACACCGAGGCGGACTTCGCCGGACATTTCGGGCACCGCGCGATCCCGGGCGCGCACCAGCCCGAACGCGGCCTCTTCCATTCTCTTGGCGGCGAGCAGGATTTCATCACCCTCGGCGGTGGTCCGGATGCCGTCGACATGCCGCGTCACGAGAATGGTGCCGAGCGCCCGTTCCAGATCGTCGACCTTGCGCCGAAGCGCATTCGGCGAAAGCCCAAGCGCTTCGGCGGCCGATCTGAAGCTGCCGTAGCGAACCAGTTCAAGGAACGCGCGCACGGTTTCCCAATCCGGCGATGCCTGACTGGCGAGCGGATGGGCTTCCTGCGGACCACCCCTGTTCGCAATCGTATGCATACGATCCCCTGTCGAGAGACCTAACCTTGCAAAGAACTGGCAGTTTGGCAATCGGAGCGGGAAATGACCCTTCACGACCAACAAACCACGCGAACCGCAAGCGCCCTGATCGATCGGCGAAAACATGGTTCCCCGAAGCTTGCAAGACATTCACTGGGCGCACCCGGCGTCATCAATCTGTCGCAACGATCGGTCGTGTTCAGCGCCACGGCGGCGGACATCGACGATCTGGTTCCGCGGGCACGCCGGGAGATGGGCGGCGGAGCGTCCAACGAGGTGGTCCAGTCCGTGGCTCGGCATAACCCTGACTCGATCTGGGGCGTCGCACGACGCGAGAAGTACAGCGCGGGCAATACCGCTGCTGAAGGATATGTCGCGTTCCTGATGCTTAACGAGGAGGGCGCCGATCGCTTGATGACCAGCCGGCTGGACGGGAAGAATCCGCCGCTGAGCCTGCTGGCGCGCCAGCACGAAAAACCGGCAGCTATCTATGTGTGGGGCATATATGCGCCCGGAGCGCTCGCCGGCGGCGTCCCGCTCGCGTTCGAAAAGGTTTGGACGCCGCTTTACCGCAAGGCGCCGCTGCTGGCACGCGCAGTGACCGCTGCTGGTGATCGCCTGCTCGATACTCTTGGCTTTGATCGTGGAGCGATCTTCAAAGGAAAGATTGCTCCCCACTTGCATATGTATCCGCGCGGCAAATCGGCCAAAGAGGGGCGCGCCATCTACGACAGCTACCTCGGGTCGGAGAGCGAGGACGATGACGTTTCCATCACCATGGTGCGTTCGATCGAAGATTTTATGCGGATTGTTTCGATCCGCAGCGCCACCTTTGTAGCCGAGCAGGACTGTCCTTACGAAGAAGAGTTCGACGGCAACGATTTTTCCGCCGGCCATCTTCTTTGTTACGTCGGCAATGAACCGGCCGGCTGCCTGCGCATTCGCTACTTCGCCGATTTCGCCAAGCTGGAGCGCTTGGCGGTGCGTCACGAATTTCGCAACCGGAAGCTCGGCACCAAATTAATGCGCGCCGGCGTGGAGCTGTGCCGGATGAAGGGCTATCGCCGGGTCTACGGCAGGGCACAAAGGGACTTGCTCAATTACTACGTCAACATGGGCTGGAAACCGCTCGAGGGAAGTTCGGAGTTCTTCTTCTCCGATCACGCCTATATCGAGATTGTCTATGACGCGGAGCCGAACCCAAAGGCGATCAAGCTCGGGATCGATCCTTACGTCCTGATGCGGCCGGAGGGTCGCTGGGACCGCCCGGGAGTGCTGGACAAGTCCGCGCTTCGAAACGCTTACCCGGCAGCCCGGGCGAAACGAGCATGACGAGCGTTGTCAACCTGCGGTCCTATGGCAACAAGGCCGTGATTCCCACGTTGGTGCTGCTGGATCTGCAGCAGGAATACATCGCTCCACCACGACTGTTTGCAATTCCGCAAGCCAATGCTGCGCTGGAAAATTGCCGCGCGGTGTTGCGCCACGCGCGGCAGGTCGGATTCCCGGTGGCGTTCCTTCGAATGATTGATAAATCGCCGTTCTTCAATCCCGCCTTGTCCTATTCGAAATGGATTTCCGGATTTGAGCCGGTGAGTTCCGACATGGTGTTCGAGCGCAGCAAGCCTTCCTGTTATGCAAGCCGGGAGTTCGCCAATGCCATGACGGAAGGCGGCGGCCATTTCGTCCTGGCCGGCTTCTCGGGAGAGGCGGCCTGTCTTGCCACCGCGATGGAAGCCTTCCACCGCGATCATCGCGTCACGTTCCTGGCGGATGCATCCGCAAGTCACGGACTGGATACGATCGCGCCACAAACGGTGCATGAAACGGTGGTGCAACTGATCGGACTGTTTGGCGAGGTGACGACCGCGCGTGAATGGATTTCCGGGCACAGCTACGGCGCCGCGAGGCGAGTGCGCTAAATGGATTGCCGAACCGACGCGCAGTTGAAATCAATGATGCAGTCGCTGCAACAGCAGCTCAATGTCGCTAACGAGCTGCGGCTGGATTTCGCGGCGCAACTTCTCTCGATGACCCTGATGGAAATCACGACCAAGATGCACGGCATCTCGCCGCAGGAACTCGATGCGCTGTGTGAGTGCATCGAAGGCGGCTCGCCCGGCGATGCGAAGCAGGGCGAACCGGTGATGGGCTTGCGGAATTACGACCGGCGCTCTCGATCGCGGCGAGGCCGGGGGTGAGGAAGGAGCGCTCGACTGCCTACGGCTCGCCGTGGGCCCATCCACTGCCTGCTTCGTCCAGTCCACTAGCGCCTAACTCCGGCTTCCCAAACAAAGTCGCGAATCGCTCCTACGCACTCGTGACAAGCGGTCCCCGTTTTTTGTGTGCCTGCCAGCTAAGGGCGTGGAAGGCCAGGACAAACGGAGGCGGACGTTGGCGCGGGCAAAATACCTTTGATAGTAGTCACATTGTATTTCAACTATAAGTAATAGAGGCTAAGGTGCCGGCGCGCGCGACCGAATTTGCAGGTTCGCCACGGAGCTGTGGTGATTTTTGTTTACGCCGGCTGTCACCCGTCCATGAGCGGGTTTGCATGACCATCTTTGAGATGATCGATGCGACGCCTCTCGTTTATTTGGCATGTTTTGCCGCTATCCTCATGTCCTCGGCAACCCACCGTGTCACCGGACAGGCATTCGGGTTGATCTGCGCTCCCCTTGTCGCTCTTGCGGCGCCATCCCACATTCCAGCGCTCATACTTCTCTGTGGGCTGCCCGTTATGATGTACAGCTTCAAGGGCGATTGGCGCGAAATCCGCTGGGGTGAAATCTCCTATGCATTTTTGGGACGCGTGATCGGCGCGATCCTCGCCGCAACCATCATCGCGCTCATCAGCGACAAGAATTTCATCAGCGTATGCGTCGGGATTTCGGTATTGTTGGGCGTGGCGATCAGCCTTGCCAATTTCAGCGTAGCCATCAATCCAACCTCTCTCATCGCCGCAGGTTTCCTGTCAGGAGCGATGGCGACACTGACCTCGGTCGGAGCTCCCCCGATGGCGCTTCTTTATCAGCGGGCATCATTCGGACACGTTCGCGCGACGTTGAACGCCTTTTTTCTGGTCGGCGCCTTGGCGTCCGTCGGAGCACTTCTTGTCTACGGTCTCATCGGGCGCTCAGATGTCGGCCTGGCGGTGGCCCTGTTACCCGCGATCTGGCTTGGCACAGTGACGGGTGACGTTGCTTTGAAGCGCTTGACCATAAAATCATTGCGCCCATTCACCCTGGTAATCTCCGTGGTTGCGGCGGTCGCCTTGATTCTGCGCGCGACGTGGTGAGGCCGGGGGTGAGGGACAGCGAACATACGGATTCGCAGAGCGAGAACGCGAAGGCTCCTAACCCGCGTCATTGCGAGCGCATCGAAGCAATCCAGCTTCATTGCGGGTGTGGCCATGGATTGCTTCGCTGCGCTCGCAATGACCAGCGAGAGAGGCCGCGAACGGTGTCACGCTACGGCCGCCGTCTCCGCCGTCGTGCGGAGTTACGATGCAACGGGCGGTAGTGCGGTGACGGAGGCGCGTCACAATTCTAAGCAAGATGTGGATAACGCGATCTTTGCAATTGACCATCGACGAATCGCAGAACCATGCTCCCTCCACACTGGAGTATCGGGCATGGATTTCAATCCTGTCGGAGTGCGCGCGTGGACGCGGCGGTTGCGGCCCCACACGTTGGTCGACGTAGCTCAATATTTCACGCCCGACCAGACGCCTGTTCGCAAGACTCGTGGGAAGCTCCGCAAGGATGACTACGGTTGGCTGAGTGTGAAGGAATATCTCGAAGATAAATATCTGGACGCTCAGATCAGTAAGCGGAAAGCTCGCTACGAGCCGACCCAGATTGTCCGGAATTTCAAAAGGTCCGCTATCCCCCGCTGACGCGGTCTTGCGGCTGTTGCCGCGCGAGGTGCATCCCCCGTCATTGCGAGCGCAGCGAAGCAATCCAGCTTCGGCGCCGATACGTGCATTGAGCCGTCGAACGGTGTTGGTGCCCCTGGCCGGAATCGAACCAGCACTCCTTGCGGAACTCGATTTTGAGTCGAGCGCGTCTACCAATTCCGCCACAGGGGCTTAAGCGCGTCAGCCAGAGGCAGAGTGCGCGGAAGCCGGCGGAATATAGCGAGCGGTCACTGCCGGTCAACCCGCGCATTCCGGCAATAGGGCGAACCGGGAAGTGAGGGTTTGGTCGCGCCTTTCCGGCGGGGGCCAATCCGAGCCCCTCGCTGCCGAGGGCCGGCCCGCGACAACACCCCGCTGTGATCGTGGGTGCCTCGACAGCGGCATCGGCGCAGGCTAGGACGCCTTCGCACAGGAACAGGTCCGTGACATCCGATATGATCGCAAGCCGCTCGCTGTCGCGAGTCCATGCCAACGCCGCGGTGGCGGCGGCGCTCGCGATTACCGCGATTGCGGTCGCGACGCTGGCCGGTGCCTGGTTCTTTCAGTTGGTGCTGGATATCCGGCCGTGCCCGCTCTGTCTTGAGCAGCGCTACGCCTATTATCTGGTTGTGCCGCTTGGCCTGCTGATTGCGTTCGCCGCGGGCAGGGGCGCTCCGCGCGCCGCGCTGGCCGCGGGCTTTGCGATCGTCGCGCTCGCAATGCTTTGGAATGCGGGGCTCGCCACTTATCATTCGGGCGTCGAATGGGGTTTTTGGCTGGGCCCAACCGATTGCAGCGGCCCCGTCGCCGACTTCGGCAGCGCCGGCAATCTGCTGCAACGTCTCGACAGCGTGAAAGTGATCCGCTGCGACGAAGTGCAGTGGCGTTTTCTCGGGCTGTCGCTGGCCGGCTACAATGTGCTGATCTCGTTGTCGATCGCCGTGCTGGCGGGATGGGCGGCGATCAGGTGCGGGCGGCGAAGCCAAAGCTAATCGTCGACATCGTCCTGCGGACGGCCGAACAGGTGGACGATGCCGGGCGTGGTGATGCTGACGAACACGAAGCGCGATAGATGATGCGCGCCGACGAAGATCGGGTCGATGTGCAGCGTCAGCGCCAGCGCCAGCATGGCATCCATCGCGCCGGGCGCGAATGCGACGACGATGTCGGCGAACCGCACCGGCGTGCTGAGCGCGATCACGGCGACGAATAGCGCTGATATCGCGATGGCGATAGTGAACGAGCCGAGCGCCGCTTTGACGTGACTCAAGAGCACACTGATCGTCATCCGCGCAAACCGCGTCCCGATTACCGCGCCGATGCCGACCAGCGCGACCGCGCGCATCCACGCGGGCAGGCCGCCCTCGATGACAGCGGTGCCGTGGAGGACGCCTGAACCGATCATCGCGCCAAACATCCAGCTCGCCGGAAATTTGACGAGCCGCAGCAGCAGCGCGACGGCAATTGCGGCCGCGACAAGTCCGGCCAGTTCGAACGGCGAGGCAATCGCGTCGGCGGCGGCCGGCGTCGAGGATGTCGCAATTCCCGTCACCGCCAGCAGCAGCGGAAGCGCGGCGGTGAGGATGATCACTCGCATCGTCTGGACCACGGCGATCGCGGAGGCATCCGCGCCTCTCTCCATCGCGAGCATCGTGATCTGCGACAGCGCGCCGGGGCTTCCCGCCAGGAACGCGGAGGTACGGTCCCAGCCGTGCACGCGCTGCAGATAGATACTGCTGCCGAAGGTCGAGCAGAACGTCGCCAGCGCCAGCAGTCCGATGGTCAGGGGATAGGTGCCGATGTGCTGCAGCAATTGCCGCGATACCAGTGAGCCCAATGAAATCCCCAGCAGTACGAGGACCGTCTGGGTGAGGATCGGCGGCATCGTGAGCGGCCGTCCGGCAATCGAGGCCGCGCCTACCGCAATCATGGCGCCGGAGATCAAACCGCCGGGCAGGTGCCCCCAAAGGAATAACTCGCCCCCGGCAGTGCCGATAACGATCGTTTCGAGCACATTGAGGATTTTGGCGCGGGTGGGGACGGCAAATGCCGAACTGGGGAGCAGGCTCACGGGGCCTTATGACAAATCCGCAGCCGTCGGACAAATGCGCCAGCGCGATGCTGCAATGCGCGTCCGGGCGCGACCTTCGACCGTGGTCCATTGTCCGCGCTGGCTCACGTCATATCGGCCCTCACCCGAATGCAGGCCGATACGCCGCTCCCTGATGACCCTCCCCCTTGCGGAGGAGAGCAACTCGGCAGTCCTCTAGGACTTCGGCTTGGCAGCGGCGGCCTTCTTGCAGCCTGACATGAATTTCTTGCGCTCCTTGCCGTGGACGCCCTTCGCATCGGCTTCCTTCGAGCATTCGAGCGAGGCTGCCGTCCGTGGCTTCTGGGCTTTCTTCTCCGCCGTGGTCGCCTTCGCCCCCGGCGCAGGGGCGGCAGGCGCCGCGGTTTGCGCGTAGGCCGAACTCATCAGCAACAGCGATGCGAAGGCTATCGCGGCAGCTCGGGAGACTATCGTCTTCATGGGACACCTCATGACTGAAGAGCGGCAACGTCGACCCGGCATGCTGAACCAAGCATGAATGAAGCATGATCGGCCGCAACTTCGCCCGACGATATTTTTGCGCCGCTATTGCATCCTGCAGTTGTCACGCGCAGTCGCTCGGCTAGGATGGCCGTCCACAAATCGTCACGCCCCAAGGAGACCAGGATGACTACTCAAGTGAAGCTATTGTTCAAACTAGCAGGGGCGGGTTTTGCCGCGCTCGTTGCAACAGCACCGGCGCATGCTTTGACTACGCAGGAGTGCAGCGCCAAGTATCAGGCCGCGAAATCTTCCGGCAGTCTCGGCGGGCAGAAATGGAACGATTTCCGCAAAGCTCAATGTGGAGCTGACGCTGTCGCAACGCCGGCCGCTGCTCCCGCGGCTGCGCCGAAAGAAGCGGAAGCCAAGGCAAAGAAGGAAGCCGCGCCCGCCGCGGCGGCACCGGCCGGAAACGCGGTTTTCCCGACCGCAGTCGATCCGAAATATTCAAAGGAGACCGCCGGCAAGGCGCGGATGCACACCTGCGTCGACCAATACAACGCCAACAAAGCCACCAACGGCAATGGCGGCATGAAATGGATCCAGAAGGGCGGCGGCTACTACAGCGAGTGCAGCAAGAAGCTGAAGGGCTGACCGTTCGCCCGGATGCGGCCGGGGGCAAGTTCTTCCGGCCGCACCCAGGACAATTGATGAAATTGATTTCGGTTTCGGTCGGCGGCGCGCGCCTGATCCGCATTGCACTTTCTTTCTAACGCCGACATAGATTGCGGACAGTCGTTTCCGGAGGTCGCGGCGTGCAACCGGTGTTGCCGATTTGATGCTCTCGATGATGCAGAGCCTGCTTGGATTGGGCTCCGGCGCGCTGGTCGGCTTTTCGCTGGGCCTGGTTGGCGGCGGCGGATCGATCCTGGCGGTGCCGCTGATGGTTTACCTGGTGGGCGTGCCCGATCCGCACGTGGCGATCGGCACCAGCGCGCTGGCGGTCGCGGCCAACGCGGCGGTCAATCTGTCGAATCATGCCCGCGGCGGCACCGTGCGTTGGAGCTGCGCGCTCACTTTCGCGGGCGCTGGAATCATCGGAGCGCTGATCGCGTCGATCTTCGGCAAAATGCTCGATGGCCAAAAGCTGCTGGCGCTGTTTGCCGTGCTGATGCTCGTGATCGCAGCGCTGATGTTGAAGACGCGGGCGCGGGCCGGTTTGCCCGACGTGAAAATGGACATGACCAACATGCCGGCCATTGTCGGGCTCGGGCTCGCGACGGGAACGCTGTCGGGCTTTTTCGGCATAGGCGGCGGATTCCTGATCGTCCCGGCTCTGATGCTGGCCACGGGAATGTCGATCATGAACGCGGTCAGTTCCTCCCTGGTCGTCGTCACAGCTTTCGGCCTGACCACGGCAGCCAGTTATGCGTGGTCCGGGTTGATCTCGTGGGGATTGGCTGGGCTGTTTATCGCCGGCGGCGTCGCGGGGGGATTGATCGGGACTCGATCGGCCAGGTTGCTTGCGGCGCGGCGCGGCGCGCTTAACACGATGTTTGCCGCTGTCATTGTCGCGGTGGCGCTGTATATGTTGGCACGCAGCCTCTCTCAACTTTGACGGGTGGTGCGTTCAAGGCGCGTCTGGAGACATGACATGAATTTGCCTATCGGCGCAGCCTTGCTGCATCAGCGACGTTCGCGGCGCGAGGCGCTTGGCGCGGTGGTCGCGGGCGCGGCCATGCTCGCCCTCGCTCCCAACTCGGCGTCGGGGCAAGGCAACCAGGAGAAGGTGCTTACGGAAGCGCTGGTGTTGCGCGATCCGGACATTCCGGCGATCGGCAATCTCGACGGCGACGTGACCATCGTCGAATATTTCGACTATCAATGTCCGTATTGCCGCAAGGTGGATCCGGAACTGCGGCAAGTGGTGCAGGACGACGGCAAGGTCAGGCTCGTGCTGAAGGACTGGCCGGTACTCGGGCCGGTGTCGGTAATGTCCGCCCGCATGACGCTCGCCAGCAAGTACCAGGACAAATACCTTCAGGCGCATGAGGCGCTGATCGCTGTGAACTCCAAGCTGACGGAGCCGCGGATTCGCGAACTGCTTTCCGCGGCGGGTCTGGACATCGACCGTCTCAACCGCGATCTTGCCGCCAACACCAAAACAATCGATGCCATTCTGGCGCGCAACAACGATCAGGCCATGGCGTTCGGTTTCCGGGGTACGCCGTCGTTTATCATCGGGAAATTCCGGGTGCCCGGGGTGCTCACCATGGCGCAATTCGATCAGGCGATTGCGGACGCGCGGAAAGCGGCCGCGAAGAAATAGTCCGGCGGCAAATCGGCCAGGACGATCGTGGATTATTCGTTTACTTGGACGATAGCCTGACCCAGTCCTCGTGCGCGCGTCGCTTCAGCGCCTGCCACTCGGCGGCTGCAACATCCCAATTGACGATGGTGCGATTGGCCTGGGCGACTTGGCCATTGGCGACCGTCGAGGTCTGCATCGAATCATAGATGTAAACGCCTGTTCCCAGCAGCAGTGCGCCCAATATAATCCCTAGAAGGAAACGCATGCCCATGCTCCTGTCGCCACGGATAACATTGCGCGCGAGGGAAAGTTCCAAACAGCTTCGCTGACGCGGATTTCACTCGCGGTTAAACACCAGATCACGAGCGGCTCTTTGAAGCGGCCACAGCGGCGGTGGTCGCCAGATTGAGCGACTTCAATTCTTCCGGCTTGAACACGAACAGTTTGTCGTGCGGCGTTTCCATCGCGTGCAACCACACTTGCATGCTCACGCCCATCTCGTTGAGATACTGCTGGCAACGTGCCGAGATCTGCTGCGCAGCGCTCATCTCGTCACGCGGCGCGCGGTTCGCGGCCGAAGCCACCGCCGCTATCTGGTGGACACCGATGACGGCTTTGTCTCCGGCGCGCCGCTCGACGCCGCCGGCGAAAACAAGCGGGCACGAGGAGGCGCAGTACTTCCTGGGCTCCACCTCGGTCGCGAATTTCTTTTCTCGGATCAGCCGGCCTATTGACAGGGCGTCGGCAACCGATCCGCCGGGCGAGTTCAGCACCACGGTCCTGATGTAATCGCCACGCCTGCCGACCTCGGCGGCGAAGCTCTCCGAAATGCCCGGCGTGATCGTGCCGTTTGCCATCAGCTTGCCGCCGCCGACCAGTTCGAACGTCATCGGTTTTGCCAGCGTGTCGTCCGGCTGCGGCAGGACGATCAGGCGCTTGTCGCCGCCGGGCAGCAGTGGCGCAAGGATGGACGGCACGAGGTCGGGGAGACCAAACTGAGGCAGAGCCTCCCTGATCTCTGCCGGTGCAGCGGCGCTGTCGCGCGTCGCGCTCCACCCCTGCATGCTGGCGAGGTCGAGCGCGAGTACCACGACGGTGACCGAGATCGCGCCGCGGAACACCCAGCGCAAGACCGATTCCTCGGCGCCATTTTCCAGCCAGGACTGAAACCGTTGCTGCAGGGTGAAGTACTGCTTCATGACGGCCCTATTTGCCGTGACGCGCGGTCGGCAGCGGAGTCACGTTTTCGTCGCCGATCGCCGCCACTTCGCCAGGCGGTTCTCCTTCCGGCCTGGGTGCCGCCGCGACGGTCTGGCGCGCTTGCTCGACCTCACGCGCCATCTGCATCGCGCCCAGCAGTTCGCCGACTGTCATGTTGGAGGCGCTCGCGGCCGGAAGCCCTTCGCGCCGGATCGCTGCGTGTACGACGCACAGGATCAGCACCAGCACCGCGGGCATCAGATCGATCGAGATCGCCCCAGCCCAGCTGGGGATGAAATCGCCCGCATACCTCAACACTGCTTCGGCCGGCGACAACGCCTGGAACCTGATGGGTTCGACGCGCGGCGTGGCCAAAATCTTGTCGGCGGCTTCCGCCAGCAATGCCGCTTGCGCGGCGATCGAACTCTCCACCTTGCCCAGCACGGCGGTCTGGCGTTCAGCGAGGTCGGCCGTGCGACCACCGGCGGCGGGTGCAATGAAGCCGGATGAGAGCGACGTCACCGCGCGCTTGACCGAAGGCGCCACCGACGTCTGCTGCAAGTTGGCGATCACCCCCATGAGGCCGAGCGACTCGGTTGCGAACGCGTCGCTACGCGCCGAGATCGGTCCGCGGTCGGAAATCAGTTCGCGCATCCTGGCGAGATTCTTGCCGCCCTGCTCATACAACGCCGACACTCGCTTGGCCGACGCCTGGACCTCCTGTGCCAGACTGTCGAGTTGGCTGGACATCTGTGTGAGAAGCTGCACCACCGTCCCCGAGCCTGAGGTACCTGTCAGCGATCCCGCCCGCTCGGCCTCCGCGAGTTTTGCGAACCGCGACGAGGCGAGCTGGATATCGGGCAAGAGTCCCTGCGCCGCGATGGCGTTGGTGTTGGCGGCGTCGAGATCGCGGGTATAATTCTGCACGGCAGTTGCGAGGTGCTGCTGAATGGCCGCCGCCCCGGCCAGCGCCGATGCATTCAACCAGGAGGACATCGCCACGATCATCAGCGAGCCGAGCAGCATGCAGCCGAACATCAACCCTCGGCCCGCGCGATCCGCGACATGAGGCATGAACTGCATCAGGAAGATCCAGAACGAGTAGATGCCCACCGACACCGCGACCGAATAGATCACCGCGGCAAAGAACACCGTCGCCGGACTGCCGTTCAACAACTCGCGTACGCCAAGATAAGTGTAGACACCGGCTGCCAGCGCCAGGATCGCGGTCGTCAGCTTCAGCGTGACTTCGAGCCGGGTCACGCCTTTCGACAGCAGCACCGCCGGAGAGGCGCGCGAAGGAGAGTTTTGGGAGGCGATGGCGTTCTGCGAGGGCATGTCGGCTTCCGTCCACTGACCAGCGCCCCCGCTGTGCGCCAAGTGTGGCACAAATTCGGACGAGATTATGTCTGTGCGCAGCCCTTACTGCCGGAATGCTTCATGGCTCGCCGGTCAGCCATCTCAGGATTGGTGCGTTCATCTCCCGCGGGTAGCAATGGCTGAGATCGTCAAGCTCGCGATAGGTGAGGTCGGCCCCTGCAGCCGACAACGCCTCTCCGGCCTGACGAGCGACCTGGACCGGAAACATCCAGTCCAGCCGGCCATGTACGACATGGATGGGTAAGCCCCGCAGCCGTTTCGCGTCCGCCATCTCCGCCATCATCGGGTGAAACGTCGCCGCGATGGGGGCGAGATGGGTAAACGGCGAAGCGCTCTCCAGTCCCGTCACGTAGCAAAAGGTGCCGCCGTCACTCATTCCCGTCAGCAGCAGCTTTGAGCTGTCGATGTTCCAGCGGCTTTGCACCATCTCTAGAATGCGAGCGAGGTTCGGCGTGTCCGGGTCTTCCCCCATCAATGCCCAGGTGTTGCCGATCGCGGTCGGTGCAACCAGTATGGCGCCAAGGCTGCGCGCATCGCGAAGCCAGCTCCACAGGAAGCTCCGGCCGTTGCCGCTGCCGCCATGCAACGCCATCACCAGCGGCCAGGCACGCTCCGGATTGTAGTATTCCGGCGCGTACAGCGAGAAGCCCCCTCTGCTGCCCGGTTCATTGTGCTGATGGATGATCCCGGTGTCTTCGGTTGCGGGTTTAGCGAGGCGTGCCTTCAATTCGGCGTCCTCGCACAGCGCGGGAAGGATGAAGAAACTGCTTACGGGCGGCAATCTCGCCGCCAAAGGATAGAGCGCCTCCTGTGCTCTCGGGGCATATCGCAAGGCACGAAACACCGCGATCAAATCCCCGTTTCCCTGCTGGACCTCGCGAAGCCCGGCGAACGCCGCGAGTGCGGCATCGCACGACGCTTCGAACGACGATCGCAGCTCGGCGAATTCGTCCGGCCAGTCGCGTAGCCTGCTACGAACCGCCTGCAAAGCCTCGTCCGGCGTACCGGCGGCTTGCATCACCGCATCGAACTGCGGCGGGTTCAGATGCCGGGCGATGAACGCAAGTGCTTCAAGCGATTGGAGCAGGGGCGGCAGCACGGCCACGATGTCGTCGACGACCGTCTCGCTCATTTCACATTCCCGCTCATGGCCCGCAATTCTGGGACCGGACCTCCGGGGCGGCTGACCACCACCTAGTGCAGTTGAGGCGCCTTGAGCAGCTTGGCGCGGTCCGTCGAGGTGAGCACCACATCGAAAGTGACACCATCGTGATAGACCGTCAGCGGCACGTCCACACCCGCCGGTCCCAGCGACCAGAGTTTCCGATAGAACGCAGTCTGGCTCGAAATCTTCTCGCCTTTCACCGCCAGAATAACGTCGCCGGCTTTGAGTTCGGCACGGGCGGCGGGCCCTTTGGCCGAAATGCCGATCACCACAACCCGGTTGTCGATTTCCGTCGAGTACATTCCGAGCCATGGTCGAGCTGGCTTGTTGACCCGGCCGAACTTTCGCAAGTCGTCGAGCACCGGCTTAAGAAGATCGATCGGCACGATCATGTTGACATGTTCGGCTTTGCCCTCGCGCTCGCGCTCGAGCTGCAGCGAGCCGATTCCGATCAATTCGCCGCGGTTCGAAATCAATCCGGTGCCGCCCCAATTGGGGTGCGCTGGATAGGTGAAGATCGCCTCGTCCAGCAGATACTCCCAGTAGCCGGCAAACTCCTGCTTCGCAGCGATCTGGCATGCTACCGATCGGGTACGTCCGCCGGCACCGCCGACCACGACCCGGTCGCCAACGGCTGTGGCGGCCGACGAACCAAGCGGCAGCGGATCGAGATCGATGCGGCCAAGCGCCTGCACCAGGCCGAAACCGCTCTCCGAGTCAAAGCCAAGCGCGTGACCTTCCACTACCCGCCCGTCACCGAGATGAAGCCACACCGCCTCGGCTTCGGTGATGAGGTATCCGATGGTGAGCACCAGCCCATCGTCGATAACGACGCCATTGCCGGCGCGTTCGGTACCGAGTGTATCGGCGCTGAACGCGTCGGGGGGAATGATGGAATGTAGCCCTACGACAGAGGAAAGCACGCGATCGAGATCAAAACCGTAGTCTCCCGAGCGCGGCTGATAGGCCGGCGGCACCTTCCACTCAGTCAAGGACGGCATGGAGACTCTCCTGGACCATCGGCACGGCAATGTCCGGCACTCTGCGGCGGACAGCGGCTGTTGGAAACACCTCCGATCATATGTCGCAAAGCCAGCAGGCGAAAGTCTCTCGTCATACATTTGTGTGAAGCGCTATGACGCTTATTTGGCAGACGGCGCGTTGACAGTCAGACCAGAGTCAGGAGTATTCGCCGCGCCGTCTGCTCGCCCGAAGTCCCGAATACCATTTCGCATATGGTGTGTTCTTCACAGCCTGCCGGTTCAAGTCGGGCGTTCCGTCGGACCACCAGACCGGTCCACGCTCGCCCAGTTCTCGCTTGACTACATCAACCGCCCGGTGCGCGGCGGCTTCTTCGAGTTGGTTGCCTCCGAGTTTTGCTGAGCGCACCGCGCTGCGCGCCTGCATCAGGTCGCTCATCAGAGCGTTGTACTTTGCAGGCGAGAGATTTGGGTTGGGCATCCGCCAAAGCTTGCCGCGGACCACGAAGTAGCGACCATCCGGCGTAATAGGATGCTGCGGTGGCGCCGTCAGGTCCGGCTTGCGTCTCTGAACAGACCCGCTCACTGAATGCGAATGATTTCGGCTTCTCCGCTACCGGCTCGCACGACATCGCCGACGCGTTTACCGAACATTGCCCGGGCTAGTGGGGAGACGTGAGAAATCGATCCCCGGGCCGGATCGGCTTCATCCTCCCCGACAATGCGGAACGTCTGCTCCCGCCCGTCATCGCGGGCGATCGTCACTGACGCGCCGAAGCGAACCTGCGACGTGTCGCTCGGGTTCGGCACCACACGCGCGGTGGCACGTCGTGAAATCCAGTAGCGAAGTTCTCGGCCGGCTGCGGCGAGGGCGGCGCGATCAGACGCCGCCTGGGCTTCGGAGTAGGCTTCGGTGGCCGCCGCCAGCGCGTCTTCGATCTGGGCGAGGCCAGCCTCCGTCACGTCATTGCGGTGCTCCGAGACCGGCCGCTCAGGCAGGTCTTCGAGGTACTCGGCGTCCCGTTCTTTAACAAAAGCTCTGCTCATCGCGCTCACCATCACTACTATTGCGAGGGAACAATCATCTGCCAGTTCCGTTCCGTGGTCCGGGAAGTTCGCTGACGTGAAAGTTTCAAGCTTCGCGACCGCAACGTTCGACTTGGGGCAACGTTGGGTCATGGGCGGCTTTGGTTGTGCGCGGGGCCCGGGAGGACACCCATGAACGTCAGCGAATACGTTTGGCAGCGGTTGTCCGAGTGGGGATTGACGCGGGTTTACGGCTATCCCGGGGACGGCGTCGGGGGTCTGGACGTGGCTCTCGAAAAGGCCAAGGACCGGATGGAGTACGTGCAGGTCCGCCACGAGGAAATGGCGGCGTTCATGGCCTCGGCGCATGCGAAGTTTACCGGCCAGGTGGGCCTTTGCTATGCGACCTCTGGCCCCGGTGCGATCCATCTGCTGAACGGGCTCTACGACGCCAAGATGGATCACGTCCCCGTGGTTGCGCTTGTCGGCCAGCAGGCCAGAACCGGATTGGGCGCGAGCTATCAGCAGGAAGTGGATCTGCAGAGCCTGTTCCAGGACGTCACGGAATATGTCGCGTTGGCAAGCGTACCTGAACAGGTGCGTCATCTGATCGATCGTGCGGTCCGCATCGCTCACACCCGACGAGGGGTAAGTTGCGTGATCCTCCCCAACGACCTGCAGGAGCTTGCGTACAAAGATCCGCCGATGGCCCACGGCGCAACCCACACCGGCGTGGGCTATGCGGGTCCCGCCAAATTGCCCGATCACGCGTTGCTGCGGGAGGCTGCCGACGTTTTGAATAGCGGCAGCAAAGTTGCGATGCTGGTCGGAGCCGGCGCGCTCGACGCCACCGACGAGGTGATCGCGGTTGCGCAGCGCTTGCAGGCCGGCGTCGCCAAGGCGCTGCTGGGCAAAGCCGCGGTCCCCGACGATCTGCCGTTCGTCACCGGCTCGATCGGACTACTCGGAACCAAGCCGAGCTGGGACCTGATGAAGAATTGCGACACCCTGCTGATGGTCGGGTCTTCGTTTCCCTATAGCGAGTTCCTGCCGGAGCCGGGCGCCGCGCGTGGCGTGCAGATCGACATCGACGGTACCAGGCTCAGTTTGCGTTACCCGATGGAGGTCAACATGGTCGGCGACAGCGCAACGACGCTGCGCGAACTGCTGCCGATGCTGAATCAAAAGACCGATCGGTCATGGACGCGTGAGATCGAGAACGGCGTCAAGGAATGGTGGCATGTCCTTGAAGTGCGCGCCATGCAAAGCGCCGAGCCGCTCAATCCACAGCGGGTATTTTGGGAGCTGTCTCCACGTTTGCCGGACGACGCGATCATCACCGCCGATTCCGGTTCGGTCGCGAACTGGTTCGCACGCGATCTCAGGATGCGGCGCGGCATGAAAGCTTCGCTGTCGGGCGGATTGGCTTCACTCGGTGCCGGCACGCCGTATGCGTTCGCCGGCAAGATGGCCTATCCCGACCGCACCGTCATCGCCTGCATGGGCGACGGCGCCATGCAGATGAGCGGTCTCAATGAGATGATCACGATCTCCAAATACTGGAAGCAATGGTCCAACCCGCGGCTGATCGTGCTCGTTCTCAACAATCGCGATCTCAACCAGGTGACATGGGAGGAGCGAATCCAACTGGGCGCGGGCAAAACCGAATCCACACAAAGCATCCCGGATTTTCCGTACCACCGATACGCCGAGTTGATCGGGCTCAAGGGCATCTTCGTCGATCATCCGGACAGGGTAGGGGCTGCCTGGGACGAAGCGCTGTCGGCGGATCGGCCGGTCATTCTGGAAGCTTACACCGACCCCAATGTGCCGCCGCTTCCGCCTCACATCACGTTCGAGCAAGCCAAAAACTTCGTCAGCATGATCCCCTCGGAGCCCGAACTTGCAAGCGTGGTGAAAAACACCGCGAAGGAATTGCTGGCGACAGTGCTTCCCGGCAAGGACTGACGACGAACCGACAAGCGATATCGGCGCTCGCGCAATAGTCGGTCGCGTTCGCGAGCTTCGCGCGTCTACGGATCGAGTTCAGTATCCCAATACAAATAATCGAGCCAGCTATCGTGCAGGTAGTTCGGCGGGAACAGCCGGCCGTTACGATGCAACTGATGGACCGTCGGTGCGAACGGCGGCTGCTTCGGGAACATCCGGGCCTGCTGCGGCGTCAAATTGCCCTTGCGCAGGTTACAGGGCGAACAAGCCGCCACCACATTTTCCCAGGTGGTCTGGCCGCCTTTGCTGCGCGGGACGATGTGATCGAACGTGAGATCGTCGCTCGCCGTGCAGTACTGGCAAACGAACCGGTCGCGCAGGAACACATTGAATCGTGTAAACGCGGGATGCGTCGTCGGCTTCACAAACGACTTCAGCGATACCACGCTCGGAAGCTGAATTTCGAACGAGGGGCTGCGCACCGCGCGGTCGTAATGCTCGACGATATTCACACGGTCGAGGAACACGGCCTTGATCGCGTCCTGCCAGGACCAGAGAGACAGCGGATAATAACTGAGTGGCCGAAAATCGGCATTCAGCACCAGCACCGGCCAACCACCTTGCGAGACATGTGCGTTCAAGTAACGCTCCTGACCCCCATCTTAGCTGCAAAGCAGCCTCACCTCACATACTACAGGCAGCGTGGCAGCATTGTGAAGGGCGTTGGCGGGGTTATCAGGACCTGAGTGGGTGCAGGCGGGCGCCCTGGTCCATGTGCGCCGGAGATGCAAGGGTTCGGCGACGAAGGCTTCAAACCTTCTCCAGTTTCTGCAGACACCGAACCACCGCCGGCATCGCGGTGTCCGGGAAACTCGTCTTCCAGTCCGTGACGCCTACTTCGCCGACGTAGATGTCGCCTTTCGAATCTAGCGCGATGCCGTGCGGCGCGAGAAACTTGCCGTTTTCCAGGCCGGGCCCGTCTTCACCGCCGAGCCGCGCGATGCGCTTTCCTTTGAAGTCGACGATGGTCAGCCGCGGGCCGAGGTTGGGCATCTTGCGGTTGACCGGCATTCCGGGGCCGAGCTCACCGACAACGAAATTCGGCTGCTTTCCGCCGCAACAGTGCAGCGCGCAGGGGCGATGCAGATTGTTCCACTGTGCCTCGTATTTGCCGTCACCGTCGAACACCTGCACGCGGTGGTTCTCGCGATCGGCGACATAGACCCAGCCGTCGGCATCGGTGACGATGTTGTGGACGATGTTGAACTGGCCCGGATCGCTGCCGGGTTCGCCCCAGCTCTTCATCAACTTTCCGTCCGGCGTGAATTTGTGCACGCAGGCATTGCCGTAGCCGTCCGACACATAGATTTCGCCCTTCGGCGAAAGCGCCGTATGGGTGCAGCGATGGAACGGTTGCCCACTCATGAACGGCTTCGGCTGGTTCGGAATCCCGATCGTCAGCAGCACCTTGCCGTCAGGCGAGCATTTGCGGACGGTGTGGTCGCCGTCATCGGTGCAATACAGATTGTCATCGGCGTCGATGTGCAGTCCGTGCGCCCGGTTGAAAATTCCTTCGCCCCAGCTGTTGATGAAATTGCCGGCCCGATCGAGCACGACCATCGGATGGGCGCCTCGATTGAACACGTAGATGCGGTCCTGGCTGTCGACGGCTACCGAGGCGACATCGGTCAGGTTCCAGCCATCGGGCAGCTTCGCCCAGTTCTCCACGACGCGATAGCGATGCTCGCCCGAGCCGAGAATGACCGGCATGTGTGCTCCCCGTAAGTGTCTGTCCTATGCCGCGGCGTCCTGACGCTGTGTCGCGATCCGCGGCAAGAGCCCTTCCTCGATCGCCTTGATCTGCAAGGCGAGATATTTCGAGTTGATCCGGCACTGCGCCAGGCTGCCGGCAATGAACCAGAGTCCCGGCTGTGCGGTGCGGGTGTACATGTTGCGCAATTCCTGACCCTCGCCGAAGCCCCAGATCGGACCGACGCGTTGCGCGACACCATCCCCGAACAGCCTGCGCACCAGCTCTTGCTGTCCTTTATAGCCGGTCGCGAGCACGACGAGATCGGCGACCAGCAACTCGCCGTCGCGCAGCCGGGCGCCTTCACCGACAAACGAATCGATATCGGAGAACTGGACCAGTTTGATCTCGCCCGCCGCCACCAGATCAGAACAGCCGACGTTGAAATAATAGCCGCCGCCGCGCGTCAGGTATTTGAATTGCCAGCCGGTGCCGCCATCGCCGAAATCCAGCTTGAACCCGACGCGGGCGAGCCGTTCGAGCAGTTCCTGGTCGAGCTTCTTTGATTGCTCGGTCATCAGGACGTGGCTTCGCCTGGCGAGTTCAAGCGGCATGGAGGTCGCAATCAGATCGTTGTCTTCCAGCGTTCCCTCGTTGTAGGCAGCATAGGCCAGTTGCGCCGAAGGTTCGATGTTGGTGATGAGCGTGGAGCTGCGCTGAACCAGCGTGACGGTCGCACCGCTCGAATGCAGATCCTGCGCGATGTCATGGCCGCTGTTGCCGGTGCCGATCACCAGGGCTCGCTTGCCCTTCCACCGCTCGCCGTCGTCATACTGGCTGGAATGCAGAACCGTCCCGGCGAAGCTTTTCAGGCCGGCGATATCGGGCAGGTTGGGTATTCCGCTGACCCCGGTGGCCATCACCACGTGGCGCGGATGCAGCTCGCGCCGGGTGCCATCCGCCTTGCGCAGCACCACCGACCAACGTCCTTTTTGTTCGTCGTAAACGCCGCTGTCGAACTCCGTGCCGGTCCAGAAATTAAGCTCCATCGCATCGACATAGCTTTCGAACCAGTTGGCGAGTTTGTCCTTTGGGATATAGACCGGCCAGTTGAGCGGAAACGGCATATAGGGCAGGTGATTGACCTGGACCTGGTTGTGCAGCGTCAGCGCGTGATAGCGTTTGCGCCAGTTGTCGCCGACGCGGGCTTCACGGTCCACGATCAGCGCATCGATCTGCAACTGTTTCAGCCGCGCCGCGATCGCCAGTCCGGCCTGCCCGCCGCCGACCACGAGAACGTCGGGATCGTGATCGGTATATTGTGCCGCGGCCTTTCTCAGGTCGAGCCAGTTGGGCCCGCGAAAATCCCGCGAATATGCTTCGCCCCGGGGGCGCGAGGATCCCAACTGTTCCTCGAACCCTTTCAACTCGTCCAGCGCTGTCAGGAGCGTCCATAGCTTGAGCCGATTGTCATCGGAAGCGTCCGGGATCAGTCGCACAATCCCGCTGCCGCGCCCCTGTGCGGTTTCGAACTTGAAAATCGCCTCGATCGAAACTGTGCCGGCGCGAGTGACGCGGCGGGGCGGCGCGCGGCGGGGATCGATTTCAAAACCGCTCGGCGCTGCACGGCCGGCATGAACTCTCAAGCGCCTGATGATGGCCTCGGCGCCGTTGACGGTCTGAAGGTTCCAGCTAAGCGCAAGTACGTCGCGCCAATAGCTGTCGCGGTGAAACAAGGACCTCAGCAGTGGCTCGTTGTGTTCCTCCGCGAGCGCGTGCTCGAAACCGGCTAACCAGTGTTTTGCGGCAGCCGCAACATCGTCCGTTCTATCCAGCATTCGTTTTCTCGCACCGGCCGACTTCGCGGCGTTACAGTTTCGCTAAACGTTATACCGTTTGAGATTGCGCAGAAAGCCGGCATATCGCGCCTGATCTTTGTCATTGCCGCCGGTCCGGCTCGGCGATCACGCCCTCGCGCTTCTTGATCGCCCTGTAATAGGACCACCACAGGTGAGCCGCGGCGCCGCGCAGCGGCCGCCAAGGTTCCGCCAGCGCCGCCATCTGTTTCGACGTCGGCCGCGTCTTCAACCGAAGTCCGATCTTCACCGCTTCCTGCACGGCTAGATCGCCCGCGGGCCACGCGTCTCCGTGACCGAGGCAAAACAGCAGATAGACATCGGCCGTCCATGGCCCGATGCCGTGCAGCGAGGTCAGCGTGTTGTGCGCGGCGTCGGCGTCCTCGTTCGCAAGTACGTCGAGGTTCAATCGTTCAGAGGCGATCTCGCTTGCGAGAGCTTTCAGCGTCTTGATCTTTGCCGCCGAGAGTCCGAGCCGTCCCAGCCGGTCGGCCCGCGCCTTGCGCAACGTGTCGTGATGGAACGGATCGAACGCCGCCGTGAGGCGCCCCCAGATCGCCGCCGCGCTCGCCGTCGACAACTGCTGACCGCACACGATCGCGGCAAGGCCGGCGTAACCGGGCTCGCGCCGCCGCAGCGCCGGCATGCCGGCCACGTCGAACACGGGTTTCAGCCTTGGGTCCTGCTTCACCAAAGCGTGGACGGCTTGCTCGAGTTCGGCCTGGCTGTTGAGGTGGAGCGTCATTGCCGACTAAAACCACCATGTCCGGCGAAAGAGATCAATGCCATCCGTCTTCCGCTTCGCTCCCAGCCCGAACGGGTTTCTGCATCTCGGCCACGCCTATTCGGCTCTGCTCAATTTCACTGCCGCGCGCCAGGCCGGCGGACGTTTCTTGTTGCGCATCGAGGACATCGACAGCTCCCGCTGCCGGCCGGAATTCGAAGCGGCGATCCTGGAAGACCTCGCCTGGCTCGGGCTCGAATGGGAAACGCCGGTGCGGCGACAGTCCGAACACCTCGAAGTTTATCGGACTTCGCTTGAGAAGCTCGCCGCATCGGGCCTTGTCTATCCGAGTTTCGAGAGCCGCGCCGAGATTGCCCGCCTGGTGGCCGAGCAGGAAGCACGTGCGCCTTGGCCGCGTGATCCCGACGGGTCGCCGCTGTATCCCGGCGCGGCGAAACTGCTTTCAGCCGAGGCGCGGGGACAATCGCTTCGCTCCGGCGCAGCTTACGCGCTGCGCCTCGACATGGCCGAAGCACGTTCACGGGCCGGCGATCTCAGCTGGATCGAGCGCGGGCACGGTCCAGGCGGCGAAACCGGCCTCGTACCCGCCAATCCGGAAGCCTGGGGCGATGTCATTCTCGGCCGCAAGGACACTCCGACCAGCTATCATCTGGCGGTGGTGATCGACGATGCCCTGCAGGGCGTCACGGAGGTGGTGCGCGGCCAGGATCTTTTCTGGTCGACCAGCGTCCATCGGCTGTTGCAACACTTGCTGGACTTGCCGCCGCCCTCTTATCGCCATCACCGCCTGCTCCTCGATGAGGCCGGACAAAAACTGTCGAAGTCGACCAACGCCACGGGCATTCGCGAGCTTCGGTCCTCGGGGGCGACGCCGGCGGACGTGAGGCGGCTGGTGGGCCTGCGCTGATGGGCGGCTTTTTCGGAAGCTTGAGTCTGGAAAACCTCGCTTTGACGAGACTCGCCGAGCGGGGCCGTGGCATGGTGGGGAAGGCCAGGGTCAGGGGAATCATGGCGACAACATCGCGCTCACCGCGCAGGACGGGGGCGGCCAAGAGCCGGCCCCAGAAAAACCGCGCGTCCGGTGCCGTCGGCAAGGGCCGCAAGCGCGCCGGCAGGACCGCCCAATCAGGTGTGATCGAGGCGGCGCTGGCCGCTTTTGCCCATGAGGTGCGTACGCCGCTCACCGGCATCCTTGCGATCAGCGATCTGCTGTCGACCTCGGATCTCGACGAGCGCGAGCGGCGCTGGGTCGAGACCATCAAGGCGGGTGCTGAACACCTGGCCAGCCTGGCGACCTTGTTTGTCGACGCGGCACGCGGCGGCAGCGCGGCAGCGGTGCGGCGCGACCTGTTCGACCTGCGCTCGCTGGCCCGCAACGCCGGCGACTCGCTCGCCGGCAGGGCGGCCGCGAAATCGTTGCAATCAAGCGTCGAAATCTCCGACGAGCTTCCCGCGATGGTGATCGGGGATCCCGTGCGATTGCGCGCCGCGCTCGAAAACCTGATCGATAATGCGGTCAAGTTCACCGAACAGGGCGGAGTTGGGCTGTCGGTCCAACCGATACGCGTTGCGAAAGACAATTTGGGCGTGGCCTTTGCGGTTTCCGACAGTGGCATCGGGCTCACGATCAACGAGATCAAGCGCCTGTTCCGCCCGTTCTCCCAGGCCAATGTCAGCATCGCATCGCGCTTCGGCGGCGCCGGGCTCGGACTTTCGTCGGTCAAACAGGTTGCGCGCGCGATGGGCGGCGACATCGTGGTTGAGCAACGGCCCGGCGGCGGAACCACTTTCACCCTGACGGTGACGCTGGCTTGCGCCAAAGCGCCGGAAGCCCCTGGTCCTGGTGCGGACGCCGGCGATTTTCCGGCGGGTCGGGCTCCGATGCTGCGAGTTCTCGGGGTCGAGGACAATCCGTTCGGCCGCGTGGTGCTTAACACCATTCTCACGGAGCTCGGTCACCACGCGGAATTCATCGGGCGCGGCGAGGCGGCGGCGCAGCGCATCGGACAAGGCGGTTTCGATGCGGTGCTGATGGACATGGTGCTGCCGGGCATCCCCGGAATCGAGGCGATCAAGCGGATTCGTCAGCTCAAGCCGCCGCTCGGCCGCATTCCCATCATCGGAGTATCGGGCAGGGGTGAGGACGAGGCAGCCTCGCGCGCCGCCGGCGCCGACGGCTTCCTGCTCAAGCCCGTGAGTCCGCGGGCGCTAGCGACTGCGCTGCTTGAAGCGACACACCGTGTGGCAATCGCGCCTTGATGATCGCCGCGTTCAGTTCCCCGCCATAGACGAAGATCGCGGCGATGAAATACAGGAACACCAGCGCGATGATGACCGAGGCGAGGCCGGCATACATCGACACGTAGTTGTTGGCGAACCGCGCGAGATACTGGCCGAACACGACGCCCGAGAGCAGCGAGGCGACCAGCGTGAATACGATGCCGGGCAGGATCTGCAGAAATCCCCGGCGGCCCGCTGGCAGCCATGCATGGACGACGAACAGCGCGATGGTGAGCGCGGTGATGGTGATGCCGTAGCGGGTCAGGTTGAGAAAATGCTCGTTGTTTTCGATCACGAGCGGTATGTGGCGCCGTGCCGCCTCCAGTATCAGGGGCCCGAGCACGATCAAAAACGCCATGGCCAGAGCCGAGAACGCGGCCACAAGGGTGTAGCCGATGGATTCGAGCCGCAGCCAGTACCAGCGCCGTGGTTCGATCACCGAGTAGGCGCGATTCAGTCCCACCCGCAGGCTTTCGACTCCGTTTGAGGCAAAATACACCGCCAGCATGGCGCCGATCGTCAGGGCGTCGCCGCGCGTGGTCGTCAGCACGTCGTGGATCTCGCCCGCCAGCGAGTCCGCCACCTGCTTTGGCCAGACCTGCAACATCAGCCCCGCCGCCTGGTCGGCGAGTTCTTTCGAACCGAAAAAGCCGGCCAGAGACGTCAGCACGATCAGGAACGGGAACAGCGCCATCAACGCCGAAAGCGCGATGTGGCTGGCGATTGCCCAGCCGTCATCCGCGAGAAAGGTGTAGAACGCATCCAGCACGACCAGATAAACGTTGCGAAGCTGCCTCACATTTCACCTTGGCGCGTGGAGACGGATGGATGCGGCGACGCTACTAGCATCTGATATTATTGAACTAAAAGCCAGATCATTGCGCGGGTTGTGAGCATCATGGCGAACCGTTGTTCACGGTGTTATGTACGGCGATGGCTTCATTCCTGAGCACGATCATTCTGCCCGTCGCGGTCGCCGCGGTCGCGCTGGTACTGTTGCTTGGCCTGCTTAACATGATGCGCGGCGGGTCGCCGAATCGATCCCAGAAGTTGATGCGATTGCGCGTGCTGCTGCAATTCGTGGCGATCGTCATCGCCATGCTCGCGGTCTGGGCGATGGGGCGCTGAAGGAGACTGATAAATGGTCGTGCTGAATCGCATTTACACCCGAACCGGCGATGATGGCACCACCGCGCTCGGCAGCGGCGAGCGCCGCCCGAAATACGATCTGCGGATTGCCGCGTATGGAACCGTTGACGAGACCAATGCCGCCATCGGGATTGTGCGCTTGCATCTGGCCGGCGCGCGAGAACTCGATGCGATGCTCGGCCTGATTCAGAATGATTTGTTCGATCTCGGCGCCGACCTCGCGGTGCCCCAACAGCAGGGCAAGCCGGAACGGCTGCGGATGCTGTCGAGTCAGGTCGAGCGTATTGAGCGTGACATCGACAGCTTGAACGAGCGGCTTGCGCCGTTGACATCGTTTGTGCTGCCCGGAGGCACGCCGGCGGCAGCCCATCTGCATCTGGCGCGCACGATATGCCGCCGCGCCGAACGGATCATGGTGGAACTCGCGGCGAAGCCCGAAGAACCGGTCGGCGAGGCCGCGATCCAATACATGAACCGGCTATCCGATTTCCTGTTTGTCGCCAGCCGCACCATGAACGACAATGGCGCCGGCGACGTGCTGTGGGTGCCCGGCCAGAACCGTTGAGCCCTGCGGTTTTGGGCGATTTTTGAGTTCGCGCGTTGACCGGGGTTGGCCGGACCTTTAGGTTCCGCGCCCAAGTGACAAACCTGAATTCAACCGAAAGATGATCGATGAAGGTTCTGGTGCCGGTAAAGCGAGTAGTCGATTACAACGTCAAGGTCCGGGTCAAAAGCGACGGCTCTGGCGTCGAACTGTCCAACGTCAAGATGTCCATGAATCCGTTCGACGAAATTGCGGTCGAAGAGGCTTTGCGGATGAAAGAGGCGGGCAAGGCGACCGAGGTGGTCGTGGTCTCGATCGGTCCTGCGCAGGCAGCCGAAACCATCCGCACCGGTCTGGCCATGGGCGCCGATCGCGGCATCCTGGTAAAGGCGGAAGGCAATGTCGAACCGTTGGCGGTCGCCAAGATTCTCAAAGCCATCGCCGACGAGGAAAAACCCGGGCTGATCGTTCTCGGCAAGCAGGCGATCGACGATGATTCGAATCAGACCGGCCAGATGCTGGCGGCGCTGCTCGGATGGTCGCAGGCGACCTTCGCCTCCAAGGTCGAGGTGGATGGAACCGATTTCAAGGTGACGCGCGAAGTGGACGGCGGCCTGCAAACCCTGAAACTCAGGGGACCGGCAATCGTAACGACCGATCTGCGGCTGAACGAGCCGCGCTACGCCAGCCTGCCGAACATCATGAAGGCCAAGAAAAAGCCGATCGCCGACAAGAGCGCTGCCGATTACGGCGTCGATCTCACCTCGCATCTGGAGATTCTCAAGACGTCCGAACCGCCGGGCCGCAAGGGCGGTGTCAAGGTCAAGGACGTCGCGGAGTTGGTGTCCAAACTCAAGAACGAAGCGGGGGTTCTCTGATGGCCACGCTTTTGATTGCAGAGCACGAACACGGAACGCTGAAGGACTCCACCAACAAGGCTTTGACGGCTGCCGGTCAACTGGGTGCGGAAGTTCATGTGCTGGTCGCCGGCGGCGGCGAGGGCACGAAAGCCGCAGCCGATGCGGCAGCCAAACTCGCCGGTGTGAAGAAGGTTCTGGTGGCCGAAGGCGATGCCTACGCCCACGATCTTGCCGAGCCGTTGGCTGCGCTGCTTGTGGCGCTGGCGCCATCCTATGACGCCTTTGTCGCGCCCGCGACTTCGCGCTTCAAGAACGTCATGCCGCGGCTGGCGGCGCTGCTGGATGTCATGCAGGTGTCGGAGATCATCAAGGTGATTTCCCCCGATACTTTCGAGCGGCCGATCTATGCCGGCAACGCGATCCAGACGGTGAAATCCAAGGACGCGAAGAAGGTCATCACGGTGCGAACCTCGACTTTCGCCGCGGCCGGAAATGACGGTAACGCGCCGGTGGAAAATGCCGCGTCAGCCGCGGATCCGGGCCTGTCCACTTTCGTCGGCGAGGAAGTCGCCAAGAGCGACCGTCCCGAGTTGACTTCGGCCAAGATTATCGTCTCCGGCGGCCGTGCGATGCAGAGCCGCGAGAACTTCGCCAAGTATATCGAACCGCTCGCCGACAAGCTCGGTGCCGGTGTCGGGGCCTCGCGCGCGGCGGTCGATGCCGGGTACGCACCGAACGACTGGCAGGTCGGGCAGACCGGAAAGGTGGTCGCGCCAGAGCTGTATGTGGCGATCGGGATTTCCGGAGCCATCCAGCATCTTGCCGGCATGAAGGACTCCAAGGTGATCGTGGCGATCAACAAGGATGAGGATGCGCCGATTTTCCAGGTCGCCGACTACGGTCTGGTCGCCGACCTCTATCAGGCGGTTCCGGAGTTGACGGAGGAACTTGGCAAGCTCGGAAAGTAAACGGGGGTAAACGTGTCCTCGTGTGTTCCGTAGGAACACTTGCGGCCTGGCCCGCAATTAACGATCGGAGCATTTTCTGCAAGAAAATGCTCCGGCCGGTGTTATGCATGTGATGGGCAGGGGCGGCGAGCGCGCTGCGCCACGGTGAGATGAAAAAATGGCGGCTATGATCAAGAAGGTCGGCGTGATCGGCTCGGGGCAGATGGGCAACGGCATCGCGCATGTCGCCGCGTTGGCCGGCCTGGACGTCGTGATCAACGACCTCTCTGCCGATCGTCTCAAATCTGGCATGGCGACGATCAACGGCAATCTGTCGCGTCAGGTTGCAAAGAAGATCATCACGGAAGACGCACGCAAGCAGGCGTTGGAGCGGATCGCCTCGACCGAAACCATCGATGGTCTGGCCGATTGCGACCTGGTGATCGAAAGCGCGGTCGAAAAAGAAGAGATCAAGCGCAAGATTTTTCACGACGTTTGCGCGATCCTGAAGCCGGACGCCATCGTTGCGTCCAACACCTCCTCGATCTCGATTACTCGGCTTGCGGCGTCCACCGACCGGCCCGAGCGCTTCA
>JBJMTO010000044.1:0-15665 GCA_045811665.1 Bradyrhizobium sp. | reverse complement strand
GTAGCCATACTTCGCCTTGAACTTCGATTTGTAGTCGGGATTGGTGAACCAGTCGTAGCGGAACCAATACAGGTTCGCGAACTGCTGGTCGGGAAGCTGATAAAGTTTCCCGTCGGGGGCGGTGGTGAAGGACTTGCCGATGAAGTCGTTGACGTCAAGGATCGGGTTGGTAACGTCCTTGCCCTCGCCGGCCATATAGTCCGACAGCACGATGGATTGGCCATAACGGAAGTGGGTGCCGATCAGATCGGAGTCGTTGATCCAGCCGTCATACACGTTCTTGCCCGACTGCATCTGGGTCTGCAGCTTTTCGACCACGTCGCCTTCCTGGATAGTGTCGTGCCTGATCTTGATGCCGGTGATTACGGTAAAAGCCTTTGCAAGGGTCTTGGCTTCATATTCATGCGTCGCAATCGTTTCCGACACGACGTTGATCTCCATACCCTTGAACGGCTGGGCGGCCTTTTCGAACCACTGCAGCTCTTTGAGCTGATCGGCCTTGGAAAGAGTCGAAGGCTGAAACTCGCTATCGATCCACCTCTGCGCGGTTGCATCGTCCGCAAGCGCAGGCGTGGCAATTGTCACGGAAGCCGCAATCAGCGCCGTGGCGCTACTCATCGTCAGCAAACGGCCCGTGGTCACAGGACCGGTCCTTCTCCCAAAGTTTCGCATTTGATTTCCTCCGTTGCAGCGACGAATTACCCAGGTCCGGGTTGATCCCGGATCTGTTGTCTTTCGCCTGCTCAGACGCTGCGGAAAATCGCAACGGCCGAGACAAACGAAATCGCGGTGGCGAGCCAGAGGCTCGACAATTCAATGCCATTTTCTCCGATCGGAAGTGTGGCGATGGTGTCGGTTCCAACCGTTCCGATCCACACCAGATGAATAACCGCCGCCGTAATCAGCGAAATGAACAGCCGATCGCCGCGCGTGGTTGGAATCCGCAGGATGCCGACGCGCTCGGCTTCGGGATAGGCGACAGCGAGCCAGGTCATCACGGCTAGCGTACACGCGAGGAGCCCGAAGAAGGTGGCGGTCGGCGCGGTCCAAGCCATCCATGCGATGTTTTCCATGGCCGGCCCTCTACACCCGGCCAAGCGCGAAGCCGCGCGCGATGTAATTGCGGACGAACCAGATCACCAGCGCGCCGGGAATGATCGTGAGAACACCGGCCGCCGCCAGCAAGCCCCAATCCATTCCGGCGGCCGAGACGGTGCGGGTCATGACGGCGGAAATCGGCTTCGCGTCCACCGAGGTCAGGGTGCGGGCCAGCAGCAATTCGACCCAGGAAAACATGAAACAGAAAAACGCCGCGACCCCGATGCCGCTAGCTATTAGCGGCACCAGGATCTTGACGAAAAACCGCGGAAATGAATATCCGTCCAGGAACGCGGTTTCGTCGATCTCGCGAGGCACGCCTGAGACGAATCCCTCCAGGATCCACACCGCCAGCGGCACGTTGAAGATGCAGTGCGCCAGCGCGACCGCCCATGGCGTATCGAACAGGCCGATAGCCGAATATAGGTTGAAGAACGGCAGCGCGTAGACCGCCGCCGGCGCCATCCGGTTTGACAGCAACCAGAAGAACAGATGCTTGTCGCCCAGAAAGCGATAACGCGAAAATGCGTACGCGGCCGGAAGCGCGACCGAGATCGAGATCACGGTGTTAAGCACGACATATTTCAGCGAGTTGATGTAGCCGGAATACCAGCTCCGGTCGGTGAAGATGAGCGCGTAGTTGGCAAGGGTCGGCTGATGCGGCCACAGCGTCATCGTCGTGACGATCTCGTTGTTGGTCTTGAAGCTCATGTTGACCAGCCAATAAATCGGCAGCAGCAGAAAAATCAGGAACAGACCGAGAATGAAGCGGCGGCCCGGAATCGAATGCATCACGCGACTCCCTTTTTGACGCGGCGCTCGGCACCCGCATTCGTCATGACGGTGTAGAATATCCAGCACACGATGATGATAATCAGGTTGTAAACCAGCGAGAGCGCCGCCGCCTTGCCGAGATCGAACTGCCCGAGCGCGATCTTCACCAGTTCAATTGAAACGAACGTGGTGGAGTTGCCCGGCCCGCCCCCCGTGACCACGAACGGCTCGGTGTAAATCATGAAGCTGTCCATGAACCGCAACAGCACCGCGATCAGCAGCACGCGGTTCATCTTTGGAAGCTGGATCGCCGTGAATACCGCCCAACGCGACGCGCCATCGATCTGCGCCGCTTGATAGTAGGCGTCCGGAATCGATTTCAGCCCGGCGTAACACAACAGCGCGACCAGGCTGGTCCAGTGCCAGACATCCATCACGATTACGGTGGCCCAGGCATCCAGGTCATTCGAGACATAGTTGTAGTTCAGCCCGATCTTGTGAAGCACGTAACCCAGTAGGCCGATGTCGGGCCGTCCGAAGATCTGCCAGATCGTGCCGACCACGTTCCACGGAATCAGCAGCGGCAACGCCATGATCACGAGACAGGCGGCCACGCTCCAGCCCTGGCGCGGCATCGAAAGCGCGACCACGATCCCGAGCGGGACCTCGATGGCCAGGATCACCGCGGAAAAGAACAGGTTGCGCCACAACGAGGTGAGAAAGCGACCGCCGAGGTCGGTCGATGGATCGAGCAATTCCTTGAACCATCCGACGCCGTTCCAGAAGAACTGGTTGTTGCCGAACGTATCCTGCATCGAATAGTTCACCACCGTCATTAGCGGCAACACGGCCGAAAACGCAACGACCAGAAACACCGGCAGCACTAGGAACCAGGCCTTCTGGTTGATGGTCTTGTCCATCAGGACGACCCCTCGACCAACAGGCTGTTGGCGTAGACGTGGACGTGCGCGGGGTCGAACACCAACCCGGCGGCACGATCTGGAACGGAAAAACCCGGCGGCACTCTTGCTGCGAATTTTGCATTGCCGACCCGCACGCGAGCGAACCTGATGCGGCCCAGGTCGTCGATCCGCTCGATGTCGGCCTTCAGCAAGTTGGGCGCGGGAGGTGCGACCTCGACGAATTCCGGTCGCACGCCGATCTCGATCTTGATGCCCGGTGGAAAGCCGCCGTAGCCGCGGGTCAGCGCGATGACGTGGCCGTCGACCCGTGCCTCCCGGCCCCTCACCTCTGCGGGCACGATATTCATGCCGGGCGAACCGATGAAATAGCCGACGAAGGTGTGCGCCGGTTTGTCGAACAGTTCCGCCGGGGTTCCACTTTGCACCACCCGGCCGTCATGCATGACGACAACAGTGTCCGCGAAAGTCAGCGCCTCGGTCTGATCGTGAGTGACATAGATCATGGTCAGGTCGAGCGCGCGATGCAGCGCCTTCAGCTTCGACCTCAACTGCCATTTCAACTCGGGATCGATCACCGTGAGCGGCTCGTCGAACAGAACGGCTGCGACATCGGAGCGAACCAGCCCACGGCCGAGCGATATCTTTTGCTTAGCGTCCGCAGTCAGCCGGGTCGCCTTGCGCCACAGGTAAGGCGTCAGGTCGAGCAAGTCGGCGATCTCGGCGACCCGGGCGTCGATCTCGGGCTGTGCCACGCCACGGTTCTTTAACGGGAATGCCAGGTTCTGCCTGACGGTCATGGTGTCATAGATGACCGGGAACTGGAACACTTGCGCGATGTTGCGTTTCTGCGTTGACAGCGGAGTGATATCCACGCCGTCGAACAGTATCTTGCCGCGCGAAGGCGTGACAATGCCGGAGATCAGATTGAGCAGCGTGGTCTTGCCGCAGCCGGACGGTCCAAGCAGCGCATATGCCCCACCCTGCCGCCATGTCATCGAGACCGGCTTTAGTGCAAACGAGCCCGGAGCCTCATCACCGCTGTAGGAGTGCGCGAGATCGACGAGGTCAATGCGGGCCATGTGCTGTCCCTCACATCGCGTCCGGCGAGGCGACCAGGCGGCCCGCCCCGTCAAAAACAAAAACATTATTCGGGTCGAGCACGGCATCAAGCACGTGTCCGGGTGGAAATTCGTGCACGCCATGCAATACCGCGACCCAGTTGGAGGTGTCGCGGCTGAGATGTACGAAACTTTCCGAGCCGGTGATTTCGGTTACCGTCACGGTGGCGTTGAAAGCGTGACGTCCTGCAATTCCGTTGGCGAGTTCAAGTTGGTGGGCACGGAAGCCGACCCGGTAAGCGCCGTCTCCCAATCCTGCATAAAGCCCGGACGCCGGCGCCTCCACACCGCCGGCGTATTGCATCTTGCCGCGGCGCTTTTCCACCCCGACGACATTGAGCGGAGGATCGGAAAATACCTGGGCCACGCGCAACGTGTCCGGATGGCGATACACCTTCGAGGTCTCACCAGCCTGCAGCACCTCGCCTTCCCACATGCAGACGGTTCGACCGCCGAGCAACAATGCTTCGGATGGTTCGGTTGTCGCATACACGAAGATAGCTCCGGATGCTTCGAAGATGCGCGGCAACTCGGTACGCAGTTCCTCGCGCAACTTGTAGTCCAGATTGGCAAGCGGCTCGTCGAGCAACACCAGATCGGCGCCCTTGACGAGCGCACGCGCAATCGCGGTACGCTGCTGTTGTCCGCCGGACAATTGCAGCGGCATTCGGTTGAGGTAGGGTTCGAGCTTTAGCAGCCTTGCCGCCTCTTGCACCCGCTTCTCGATCTCCGCGCGCGGCTTGCCTTGCACCCGCAGTGGCGAAGCGATGTTGTCATACACCGTGAATGAAGGATAGTTGATGAACTGCTGATAAACCATCGCGACCGAACGCTGCCGCACATCGTGACCAGTGACGTCCTTGCCATCCACCAGCACGCGGCCGGTTGTCGGCTGGTCCAGCCCGGCGAGCAGCCGCATGATGGACGTCTTTCCCGACAGCGTCGGCCCAAGCAGCACGCTCAAAGTACCCCGCTCCAAGGTCAGCGAGACGTCGCGAATAGTCGGAATGCCATCCACCGCCCGCGCGATGTGGTCGAGCGTCACCGTCATGTCGACACTCCTGCTTCACGCAAGGAAGTTCGAACGGAAGTAGTGTTGGCTGAGATCCAGCGATCAATGGCCGCGATTTCGTCAGCCGTCAGTCGCAGCCCCAGCTTCGATCGCCGCCATACGATGTCCTCGGCGGTCAATGCCCACTCCGAAGCCATCAGGTACTTGACCTCTCGCTCGGTCAGCGTGGCGCCAAAGGAGTGACCGAGGTCGCCGCTCGCTTTGGCGTTGCCGAGCAGTTTCGTGGCTTGGGTGCCATAAGCGTGCGCCAGCCGGTTGGCATGTGCCGGGGTGAGAAAGGCGTAGTCATGCTGCAACTCGGCCGATAGCGCGCCGATCGCCGAAACGTCGAGATCGCCGCCCGGCAAAGGCGAGTTGGCAGTCCAGCCTTCGCGTGCCTTGGCGCTGCGCAAATAGGGCGACAGCCGTTCCAGGGCCTCCTCTGCCAAACGGCGATAAGTGGTAATTTTCCCGCCGTAAATCGACAACAGCGGCGCGTCACCGGGTGTATCCAGTTCGAATACGTAATCGCGCGTGGCGGCTTTGGCTTCGCTGGCGCCATCGTCATACAGCGGGCGCACGCCGGCATAGGTCCATACCACGTCTTCCGGTCTGACGGGTTGGGCCAGATATTCGCTGACGGAGTCGCAGAGATATCTTATCTCCTCGTCCGAGGCCTTCACCTTGGACGGATCGCCGTGGAAGTCGCGATCGGTGGTGCCGATCAACGTGAAATCGTCCTGATACGGAATGGCGAAGACGATGCGCCCGTCGCTGTTCTGGAACATATAGGCGCGGTCGTGCGCATAGAGTTTCGGCACCACGATGTGCGAGCCCTGCACCAGCCGCACCTTGGCCTTGGCTTTCACGCGGGCGCCTGACGCCAGCACCTGCTCCACCCACGGTCCGCCCGCATTGATCAGAACGCGCGCGCTGATCGTTGATCGCTCGCCGCTCACGGTGTTTTCGACCGTGAGCTGCCAGCTGCCTTCGGATTGCCGGATCTCAACCGCGCGCGAGCGGGTGCGGATTTCGGCGCCGCGATCCGCCGCGTCTCGCGCGTTGAGAATAACAAGGCGGGCGTCATCGACAAAGCAATCCGAATATTCGAACCCTTTGCCGAAGCGTTTGGCCGCCAGAGGCTTTCCCACTTCGTCCCGGGTGAGATCGACCGAGCGCGTCGGCGGCAGCAGATGACGGCCGCCGATATGGTCGTACAGGAACAACCCAAGCCTCAAGAGCCAGGCCGGGCGCAACCCGTTGTGATGGGGCAAGACAAATCGCAGCGGGCGGATGATGTGCGGCGCGATCTGCCAAAGTATTTCGCGCTCGATCAGCGCCTCACGGACCAGACGAAACTCGTAGTATTCGAGATAGCGCAGGCCGCCGTGTACGAGTTTGGTCGACCAGGACGACGTCCCGCTCGCCAGATCATTCATTTCGCACAGGAAAACAGAATTGCCCCGCCCGGCCGCGTCGCGCGCGATACCGCACCCGTTAACGCCGCCTCCGATGATCGCGAGATCGAAAAGTCGGTCCAAACACGCCTCCCTGATCGGCGTTGGCCCCTTCAAGTCAGCCATTTGGCTTTCGCATTTAAGTAAATCACAACTCATTTCGAAAGCAAATCGAAAAGGCGACGAGGCGACTCTGCAGTCGATTGAGGGGTGCAGGCCTAACAATGCTCGATGCAGCAGGTACTTAGAGCGGCCGTCGAGCAATCTATGGGGCGTTCCGCGTTTTGAACTCTGACCGCCATTTCCTCCGCCACCATCCGCCGATCAGGGGACGCGGCTCATTTCGCTTTGCTGTCAGAACAATGCAGTCGGGCCTAAGCCCGCGCACTGCTCCCATTGACCCCACGACGTTACCCAGGACAGCAAACAGGAGAGAACATGCGGAAATCCCACCTCAGTACAACCGTAACCATCCAGATCTTCATTGCCGCAGTTCTTCTGGCGATTGCGACCCAAGACGCCTTCGCCCGCAACAACACAGGAGTGCGCCCCACCAGTTCTGGCCAGGGCTCGGCCTTTGGGGTCAAGCCGGGGGCTAACAAGGGCGTCGGCGCCGATGGCGGCGGCATGACAAGCGGCTCCGGTGGCGCGTCCGCGCCCGCTCGGTCGCATGGTCATCGCCGTCCCAACTGGTGACAGCTCACAAGTAAAGTTTGGAGGAAAGGGGTGCCGAGTCGAGGCTCGGCACTCCCCTCTGCCAGAACTTGCAATTCAACCGCCGGCGATCGCCGCTCAGTTCAGCAGTGGATTGCAATATCCCGCGGCCAGTTTGACGAGATCCGCCTGTCGGCTAGTTCCGGTTTTTTCAAATAGCCGACCGACATGCGTCTTCACGGTGGAATCGGCCACGCCGAGGAGCGACGCCGCTTGAGGGATGCCGCCAACTTCAACAACCGCGAGCAACACGCGCAACTCGGCCGGCGTCAGATCGAATGCTCTGGCTATGACCTTGGGATTGAGATCGTCCATCACCGCTTTGCGAACGAACACGGCTGCGGTCGTCCCGTGCGCAGCACGGGCCTCGCGACGGGCGCCGCAATTCAGAGGCAACACGTGGACCACGTAGCGGTCGCCGTTCGGCGCGATCACGGGCAGCGCAAGATTCTTGATGCGTATTCCGGCAGGAAGGGCGACCGTCAGCGCTTCCTGGAACATCGCATTGGCTAGATCGTCCGATATCGACAGACGACCCCCCACGGACCGCAGACAATCTTCGCCGGCCAGCATAGCTCCACCGGCAGAGTTGGTGTGCAAAAGGACACCGTCGGAGGCGATCAGAAATAATCCGGCTCGTAGTCCATCCAGCACATTCGCTAAGGCCGCCGTTCTGATCTGTTCGAGATCAACCACCCTGCCTATCAACATCGCGCGGCACACATGGGGTACGACCAACGCCATGCGCTCGCGCATGTCCTCGTCCACCGCGCCCTGCTCTTCGCCGCGCATGATAGTCAAAAACGAGCAATGCGAGACAGCCTTTTCAAGAACGCAGTTGGCGGCGTCGATCCAACCCTGAGGTTCCATCCACTCGCGGAAGAAACGTCCCTGATAAAATTCGTCCTGCGGGACAAGGTCCGCGATGCTGACCACCTGTCCGACGTCGACAAAACGCAGGTTTGAGAAGGGGTCCAGCCGCGAATGGGTTTCTGAATAGATCTGCACTTGCTTGGGATGAACCCCGAAGTGATGCTGCGGCGTGCCGTCCTTGCTAATGCTGTCTTTGGTAAAAATGCCGGCAGCCTGGCCGCCGACGAAGCCGGCAATCTGCGCCAGCGTGTCCGGCCAGAGTGCGGGGGTCATCGCTGCATCATAGATTCGGCCAATGAGTTGCGTGAGCAGGTCATCGTCAGCCAGGTAGTTCCCGGAACGTGAGATGCCGCGCGTTTCAAAGTAGGCTTGAGGTGGGCTGACGTGGCGCACGACTACTCCGGGTTTGAGTGCGAGGCGACCTGCGCGCAGTGAAAGGCACAACTCATCGCAAGTGCCGGTTGTCTCAACGTCGATCAACTACTGGAATGATCCACCAGCCGCCAATACTTTACTATCCAATAAGCGCCGAATTGGATTCGGCCTCCGATTCATCCCCGACAGAATCGGACCGTACTGTCAGAACCTCGGCAGCGCCGAGGGCGGTCGCAATTGCTGCAAGGCTGTCCGCGACGGACTACGAACGGAATGCGCGTGCACGATTCCTTGCCGCGGTGCATCAAACGTCATAGGCCCCACGGTTACATTGCTCGATAGCTTACGCTGCTGCCCCTCGTGCGGACACTTCCGAGACCACCAGGGAAGATGACCAATGAGGCAGGCGATCAGCGCAGTCGCACGGCTGCGGGAGCAGCCGGTTCAAGCCCGGGCTCTTCCAGATCGATCGGCTTCGGCATCGCCTCTATTACCTCGATGCCGCGCGTGTGGCAGATGCTGGCCAACCCTGCAGGCAGCGACCCGTCTGTCACGAACGTCTGTATCTGGCTGATATGGGCGATTCGTACGGGAGCGCTGCGCCGCAATTTCGTGCTGTCCGCCACCAGCATCACACTCCGCGCATTGGCGATGATGGCTTGAGCCGCCTGCACCTCCCGGTAATCGAAGTCCAGCAGCGCACCTTGTTCGTCGATCGCGGAAGCGCCGATGATGGCGTAGTCCACCTTGAACTGCCCGATCAGGCTGATGGCGGTCGAGCCGATCACGGCGCCGTCGGCGCGCCGAACCGCGCCGCCTGCGACGATCACCTCGATGCGCGGATGTCGATACAGCAACATCGCTACATTGAGGTTGTTCGTGATGACAAGGAGGTCCTCATGCGAGGTCAGCGCACTGGCGACCTCTTCAGTGGTGGTGCCTATATTGATGAATAGCGAGCAGCCGTTGGGGATCAGCGCCGCCGCGGCTGTCCCAATCGCTTTCTTCTCCTCGGCAGCGACAAAGCGGCGGGCCTCGTACGCCAGGTTTTCGACTCCGGAAGCGATGATCGCGCCGCCATGAATTCGGGTCAGTGACCTGTGATCGCACAGATCGTTCAGGTCCTTGCGAATGGTCTGTGCGGAGACCTCGAAACGCCTGGCGAGGTCTTCCACCATTACCCGGCCAAAGGCGCGGGCGATATTGAGGATTTCATTCTGGCGGTGGGTCAGTCGGGTCACGGCGACACCTCGGGCAAGCACGCGCTTCATGGTGCGGCTGTTCCCTCAAGCGGTCAACCGGATCAGGGCCCCCGATCGGCGGGGCGGACAGTTCGAGGCACCCGGTGCGCTCGCTGCGAACCGAGCCCTGCATGTCTTTGCAGGGTCCGAAGGCGGTCGGTGATTGAGGTAACACAGGGCCGGAAATCAGATAGCGCGCGTTATGCGACCTGCTTCTGACCGCCACAGAGGCGAACCGCCGCTCGTTCGGCCTCGCGGGCGTTCCGAAAGAGCTGACCTTCGAGGGGCATAAACCGATGGCTGGCTGCAAAAAACCGATAGCCACCCGAAGTCCGCACCACGATTCCCGCGGCCTGAGACGCGACTTCGATGATGTATGTTTCCGACATGACCGGTTCCGGCGTCCTCGATCCTGACTGCGGCCCAAATAACGGAGCGGCCGCAATATAGTTCCCCCTTGGGGACTGAACTCGGCACGATCGCTTTTTGTCCGGCTGAGAATCAAAACAAGCACCAAGCGTATCAATTGGTTCTTCAGCCCGGCGGCTCCAGCTCGGAAATGCTGCCTCTTTGCGTAAGGTATCTCGTTGCATCGTGGAGGCTCGGGATAACAACCGCGCACAGACTGCGGATATCCTCGGTCGGAGCGAGAACGTCAGGGACCATGATGGTCATCGCCCCCGCCGCGTGCGCTGCTCTAACTCCATTGAACGAATCTTCAAGAACAGCACAGTCGCAGGGCGGCACGGCAAGTCGGTAGGCTGCCTCCTGATGCAAGTCCGGGTAAGGCTTGCCGCGACTGACATCGTCCCGTCCGACCACGTGGAGGAAGAAACGGCTGATGCGGTGGACTTCGAGGTGACGCAGCGCTTCGGAGCGCTTCATGGAGGTGGCAACAGCCAACGGCATTCCAACCTTGGATAAAGCTTCCAGCAGCTCGAGGGCTCCGCGCTTCAAGGGGACCCCGGCTTCGAGCAGCGGCTCAAGGCGGGCCGAGACCGCAGTGAAATAGGCTGCCAGCGGGAAAGCCGCGCCAATATCGGCGGATAGGCGCGCGCTCAGCTCTGCCCCAAGCAGACCGGTGAGCGACAGCACATAATCTTGGGACAATGGATGTTCGACGTCCAAGCTTGCACCAACCATCGCCGCCGCATAACTCGGGACCGTATCAATGAGCAACCCATCCATATCGAAGATGACGGCCCGAGGTTCACGCGCAAGCTTCACGAAACGGCTATTCCTATTCAATGGCGTGTAGGGGGTCGGGCCGGGATCAAGGGCCCAAGAAATCACCGCCAGCGTCAATCAGGGCGAGTCATCTCGAACATGGCCTCGGGCCGAATTTCGAAATAGTCGCCGCGACGACCTGCGCGCACGATCGGCCGGGCCAGCGCGGTCTGGTATACGCCGTCCTTTATAAACGCCTTGTCGATATGAACGGCCACGACCTCGCCGAGCGTGAGCCACGCCTGCACCTTGGTGCCGTCGGCGCCCCGCAGCTGAACGATCTGCGACAGCTTGCATTCGAATGACACGGGGCTTTCAGCGACCCTCGGCACGTTCACGAGCTTGCCGGGGGTTGCTGTGAGGCCGGCGATGTTGAATTCGCTGACGTCGCGAGCGACGTGCGCGGCTGTCGCGTTCATCTGCTGCGCCAGATCCATAGTCGCGAGATTCCAGACGAATTCCCCGGTCTGCTGGATGTTTTCGACGCTGTCCTTCCAGGAGGTGGAAGAAAAACCGATGATGGGCGGGTGATAGTTGAAGCCGTTGAAGAAACTGTACGGCGCAAGATTGACGTTGCCCTTGGTGTCCCGAGACGAAATCCAGCCAATTGGACGCGGAGCAATGATCGCGTTGAACGGATCGTGCTTGAGGCCGTGGCCTTTCGCCGGCTCATAATAATGTAGGTCTTTAAGCTGCGGGTCTGTCTGGCTCACGCTCTCTCTTTCGAATAAGCATTCCCGAGGCCGGCAAACCGGAAAGCGCTCTCATCGGCGGCGGGGCGCAAGGCTGGCGAGCACAAAATCTATCATCTGGTCAAGGGACGGACCCGGCTTACTTGCGGTTTGAGCGATCATCTGCGGATGGAAAAACCGCATCATGGCGGTACACGTGCACATCGCCGCCAACGGAACGTCAGGCGCCTCAAATTCCCCGGCGCCAGCGCCCTCCGCAATGACGCTGCCGATGGTCTGCGTGATCCTCTCCATGTGGGCCACGCAAACCTCCCAACTCTCCTCCATCGCGATCTCGACCATCTCATGCAGCTTGGAATCGCCGACATAGCGTTCGCTGTTCATGCGATGGACGGTCGTTATAAGTTCGCGCAGCCGGGAAGCCGCCGAACCTCCGCCGCTCGCGATGTCCTGAGCCGCCTGTTCAACCCCTCCCATCAGGCCGCGCGCGACGCCTTCGTGGATCGCTTTCTTCGAATCGAAGAAGCGATACACGTTGGCCGGGCTCATGCGCAGCACCTTGGCGATGTCGCCCACGGTCGTCTTTTGATATCCGATTTCGCGAAACAGACGCTCCGCCACCTCGAGAATCCGCTCTCGGGTATCGGGCTCGATATGTTCGGAAACCAGCGTCATCTCAGTGTTGCTCAATGTTCAATTATTCTGCCGCCTCGGCAAGCGGAAATGCACCCTTTGGCTCCGTCGCATGTTGCGGCGCAGAATCAAGATGTTCGCGCGCACCGCTTTCTTCAAGGCTGTTGCGGAACCAGAGGGCATACAGACCCGGCAAGTACAGCAAGGTCAGGAAAGTGGCAACAAACAAACCACCCATGATCGTGATCGCCATCGGACCCCAGAACGCAGAGCGCGACAGCGGGATCATTGCCAGGATGGCGGCAAGCGCGGTCAAGACCACCGGGCGAGCCCGGCGGACCGTTGCTTCGACAATCGCTTCCTTGCGGGTGAGACCATGTGACACGTCGGTCTCAATCTGATCCACCAGGATTACCGCGTTGCGCATGATCATTCCCGCGAGCGCGATCAGCCCGAGCAGCGCCACGAACCCAAACGGCTGGTTGGCGATGTTGAGCCCGAGCGAGGCCCCGACAACGCCTAGCGGTGCCGTCAGGAAGACCAGAAGCAGACGTGAAAAACTCTGCAACTGGATCATCAACAAGGTCAGCATCACGATCGCCATCAGCGGAAACAGGATGAAGATCGATGCATTGCCCTTCTCGGATTCTTCGAAAGCGCCGCCCCGCTCGATCCGATATGCCGGCGGCAGGGTGTCCCGGACTTGCTGCAGCTTCGGCCAGATCTGGTTGGTGACATCAGGCGCCTGAACGCCGTCGGCGACGTCGCTACGCACCGTGATGGCCATATCGCGATTGCGTCGCCAGATGATCGGCTCCTCGTGCGCGTATTCGATTTTCGCGACCTGCGTCAGCGGCACGGCGACGCCGTTGCGCGAGGTCACCGTGAGATCGCCGACCCGGCCGAGGTCAAGCCGCTCCGAAGGCACCGCGCGCGCAACCACCGAAACTTTTTCGACGCCGTCGCGAATTGTCGTCACCGGCGCGCCCGATATCAGCATGCTCAAAGCCTGTGAGACATCCTGCGGGGTCAGCCCGAGCGCGCGAGCGCGATCCTGGTCGACGACCAGCTTCAAGTACGGCGACTGCTCGTTCCAGTCGAGTTGCGGGTCCCTGACGTTGGGGTTCTGCTTGAGGATGTCACGGACGCGATAGGCGATTTCCCGTACCATCCCGGTGTCGGGGCCGACCACGCGGAACTGGACCGGGAAACCGACCGGCGGGCCGAAGTTGAAGCGATCGACCCTCACCCGCGCTTCGGTCAACGCGCCGTCATGGACCGCCTTTTCCAGGCGCGCCTTGATCCGTTCGCGGGCATGGACATCCTTGGCCACAACCACGATTTCCGCAAAAGCCTCGTTCGGCAATTGCGGGCTTAGCCCAAGCCAAAACCGGGGCGATCCCTGCCCGACGTAAGCTGTATACGTGGAGATGTCGTTGTCGCCTTTTAACAAGGCCTCCGCCTTCTTGACCGACTTCTCGGTGACATTGAATGCGGTGCCCTCGGGCAGCCTCAGTTGGAGGAACAGTTCGGGCCGCTCCGAGAGAGGGAAGAATTGCTGCTGGACCCGGCCGAAGGCAACGATGGAGAGTGCGAATACGGCGACCGTGGCGAGCACGACCTTGATACGGTGATCGACGCACCACTGCACCATGCTGCGCAAAATCCGATAGACCCGCGTCTCGTAGACCGCGTGCGGATCGTGGTTGCGGCTTACCGTGATGTTCGGCAGCAACTTGACACCGATATAGGGCGTAAAGATCACGGCGACGAACCAGGACGCGACCAGCGCAATGCCGACGATCCAGAAGATTCCGCCGGCATACTCGCCGACCGCCGAGCTGGCGAAGCCGATCGGCAGGAAGCCCGCCGCCGTGACCAAGGTGCCCGTCAGCATCGGAAAGGCTGTGGATTCCCAGGCAAAGGACGCGGCGCGAACGCGGTCCCAGCCCTGCTCCATCTTCACGACCATCATTTCGACGGCGATGATGGCGTCGTCAACCAGAAGACCAAGCGCGATGATCAGCGCGCCGAGCGTGATCCGGTGCAGGTCGAGCGACATCGCGTTCATGGTGATGAATACGATCGCCAGCACCAGCGGAACCGAGAGAGCCACCACGATCCCGGTGCGCCAGCCCAGGGCGAGAAACGAGACAAACAGCACGATCGCAAGTGCCTCGACGAAAGAATGCACAAACTCGCTGACGGCGTGCTCGACCACCTTAGGCTGATCGGCGATCAGCTCGACGTTGATTCCCTGCGGCACGGCTCTCATGAAATCGGCCGTGGCTTTCTCGACTTCCTTGCCGAGCTCCAGGATATTCGCGCCTTTGGCCGTGACGACGCCGATCCCGAGCGCGGGCTTGCCCTCCTGCCGCGCGACAAAGGTCGGCGGGTCGGCGAAGCCGTGGGTGACGGTGGCGATATCGCCGAGGCGGAAAATCCGGCCATTGCTTTCCACGGGAGTTTCGGCAACCGCGTTCGCGCCATCGAGCGCGCCGGTGACCCGCAGCGGCACGCGCTGGGAGGACGTTTCGACCGTTCCGGCAGGCACGACATTGTTCTGCTTGGCGAGCGAATCAAACAGCGCCTGCGGGGTAATCCCGAGTGTCGCCAGTTTGGCATGCGAGAACTCGACGTAGATCTTCTCGTCCTGCAAGCCGTAGAGGTCGACCTTGGTGACCCCGGGCACCTTCAGGAGCCGCTGGCGCATGCCCTCAGCGGCCTTCTTCAACTGCGCATAATCGGCGCCCTCCCCCGTCATCATGTAGAGGATCGAATCGACGTCGGAGAATTCGTCGTTGACTACGGGGCCGAGCAGATTGGCGGGTAGCTGCCCCTGCACGTCGGCGAGCTTCTTGCGCAGAACATAGAACAGATACGGCACGTCCTTGGGCGGGGTGGAATCCTTGAACGTCACCTGCATCGCCGTGAACGCCGGCTTCGAATAGGTCTGCACCTTCTCGAAATACGGCAGCTCCTGCAGTTTCTTCTCGATGGGGTCGGCGACCTGGGTCTGCATCTCGGCTGCGGTGGCGCCTGGCCAGATCGCTGAAATGTTCACCACCTTGACCGTAAAGAACGGATCCTCGGCGCGGCCGAGCCGCTGATAAGAAAAGAATCCGGCGGCGCCAAGCGCGACGATCAGAAAAAGAATGAGCGCGGGATGGCTGACTGCCCAGCCTGAAAGATTAAAGCGCTTCATCGTATGCTCCCTCAGAACGACAAGGAGGAGACGACCCGAACCTTCTGGGTCGGATCGAGTTTCTGCACCCCAAGCACCACAACCTTGGCGCCCTCGTTGATCCCGCCGGTGATCACAACGTCATTGCTCTCGTATGATTTGACCGCGACCGGCTTGAGCGCCAATTCGCCATGATCATCGACGACATAGATCGAGGGCCCACCGCCGGCGTTAAACAGCGCCGACATTGGCAATCGCGCGACGCGCGTGGTCTCGGGATCAGCCAACGTCAAGGTCGCGGTCAT
>JBJMTO010000043.1:0-34811 GCA_045811665.1 Bradyrhizobium sp. | reverse complement strand
TCCTTGATCGAGGTATATGAAAACGCGGTGCGCTCCATTTCGGCATAGGAGACGCCGCGCTGCTGCGCTTTCGCTTCCAGCACGCGGCGCTGGCGATCCCCGGCGACAAGGCCCGGCAGTATCGCGTTGACGCGGATCTTGTCCGGCCCGAGCTCGATGGACAGCGACTTTGTCAATCCGATCACGCCCCACTTCGCCGCCGCGTAGGGCGTGCGCATTGCAAACCCCAGCCGGCCCGCGGCGGACGACAGATTGACGATCGATGCGTTGCTGCTGTTGCGCAGGTGCGGCACCGCAAGCCGGGTGCAGTTGAATTGGCCGGTCAGGCATATCTGCAGGCAGCGGTCCCAATCTTCCGGATTCATTTCCTCGATCTTGGACGTCGGTCCGGCGATACCGGCATTGTTGACCAGCACATCGAGACCGCCGAGTTTTGCGAGCGCTTCCGCGAACAGCTTGTCCACCGCCGACCGATCCGAGACATCGCATGCGGTCGAGGTGATCGCCGGATCGCTTGCGGCGAGAGCGCTCAGTGCCGCTTCATCAACGTCGCAGGTGTGAACTTTTGCGCCTTCGCTGGCGAAGCGGCGCGCAATCGCGAGCCCGATGCCATTCGCTCCAGCGGTGACCAGCACGCGTAAGCCCCTGAGTTCGAGATCCATGACCGCTCCACGGTGAGGGAATTCCTAGGCGAGACCGCCACGGGACAGAATGAACTCGGCCGCACTGCCGATGTCGGCGGCTATGCCGGCACAAGCCGCCTCACCATCGCCAGCGGCGATCGCACGGCGGACATCGGCATGAAAGCGAATGGCATCGCCCTTAGCCAATCGCTCGGGATTGGCGCGAAGATCCAGATTGATCACCGGGCCTGCTTTCAACCAGAGTGCACGGATCATTTCGACCAAAATCGGCGAATGCGCCGCTTCATAGACGGCGAAATGAAAGCTCTTGTTCAGTTCGACTGCGCGCGGCAGGTCCGGGAGCGGCAATTCACTTTCGGTCCGCATCGCCTGTTCGGCGCGCGCGATCCATCCCAGATCATTCTTGTCGCGATGCTCGGCGGCTTGCGCGGCCGCGTGGCCTTCAGTAGCAATGCGCACCTTGGTCAGGTCGCGAAATTGTCCGGCCGACATCAATGGCACCCGCACCGCGCGGTTGGGCGTGACTTCCAAGGCCTTGTCGGCGACGAGGCGCGACACCGCCTCGCGAACGGGCATGATGGAGACGCCGAGCACGTCGGCGACCGTGCGCAGCGAGAGTTTTTCGCCCGGAGCGAGCCGGCCGGAAATCAGCAGATCGGCCAGTTTCGCGTAAGCGCGTTCACCCAAGGTCTGACGCTCGAGCGGCTCCACCAGGTTGAGCGCGGCGGGCAAATTCAACGCGTTCTCCATGCAGGCCTGCAATTACGAGAGAGGACTCGACAACGCCGCCTTGTTTTGCAACTCTAACTGTGATCACAGATCGCGGCAAGCGCGACAAGGACCAGTCCAAGCCCTCGAGCGCCGCACGGCGGTCAAGCAAGAATCAGCCGCTTTTAGCGGCACATCAGGGAGACCAGGATGTCAGACCACAGTCAGTTTACGCGCCGCGGGCTGTTGAAGACCGCCGGTGGCATCGCATTGCTATCAGGGATTTCCGCGCCCGCCATTTTGCGCGCCCAGACCGCCGACGTGATCAAGATCGGCCATCTGACGCCGCGCACCGGCTTCCTCGGGCCGCTCGGAGAATATGCCGTGATGGCCGCCGATCTCGCGGTGGAGGAGATCAACGCCGCCGGTGGCATGATGGGGCGCAAAGTGGAGTTGCTGAAAGAAGATTCCGTCAATCCGCAAACGGCGTCCACCAAGGCCGAACGCATGATCGAGCGCGACAAGGTGGCCTGCATCATTGGCGAGATATCATCGGCTTCCTGCCTCACGATCGCGCAAGTCGCGCAACGCAACAAGGTGCTTTACATCAACACCGGCGGCAACTCGGACGCGCTGCGCGGCTCCGATTGCAAGCGCTACATGTTCCATGTCGAGTCGCAGAATTCGATGTATGTCAAAACGGTCGGTCGTTCATTCCTGCGCGACGGGCTGGTCAAGGGCAAGAAGTGGTATTCGCTCACGGCGGATTACGCGTTCGGCCATGACCTGCTCAAGGTCTCGAAGCGCTTCATGGAAGCCAACGGCGGCAACTTCGCGGGCGACGACCTGGTGCCGACCGACGCAACCGACTTCTCCGCCTATCTGCTGAAGATCCGCGAAGCCAAGCCAGACCTCGTCGTGATCAATCTTGCCGGCAACCAGATCACCAACTTCCTAAAGCAATATGCCGAGTTCGGGCTCACCTTCCCGGTCGGCGGTTTCGGGTTCGACACCGCACTGGCTTGGGCTGCTGGCAAAGGCAACTTCGTCGGCACGTGGCCGGTGGTCTGGCATCACCTGGTGGACACCCCTGGCACCAAGGCGTTTGTCGCCGCTTTCAACAAGAAGTATTCCAAGCCGCCGGAAAACCAGGCTTGGGGCGACTACGTTTCGACCAAGATCGTAGCGCAGGCGGTCAACGAGCTGAAATCGACCGACTCGACCAAGATCATCGAGTATTTCGAGAAAGGCGCGAAGTTCGAGCTGCTCAAGACACGGCCCGGCTATTTCCGCGCTTCGGATCACCAGTTGATGCACGAAATGTATGCGGTGACAGCGCTGCCGGCCGACAAGATCAAGAACCAATGGGACATCTTCGCCTCAAGTCCGGCAGTGCCCGGACCCAACGAAGATCTGGAGGTGATCGCCGCCACCAAGGAAGAGAACAGCTGCACGTTCCCGACCTGACCATTGTCATGCGAGCCATCGGGCGCGCCTGCGCGCGACCCGTTGGCCCGCGATGACGTTATATCTCCGGTCCGGGGCTCACCATGTCCGCCATGCTCTTAGCGCAGCAGATCCTCAACGGGTTGCTTGACGGCGTCTATTATCTGCTGATCGCGCTAGGCTTGTCGCTGATCTTCTCGCTAGGCGGCATCGTCAATCTCGCCCACGGCGCGTTCTATGCCATCGGCGCCTATCTCACGCTGGTCATCTCGCCCTATCTCGGCTTCGGTGGCGCCTTCGTCGCCGCGCCTGTGGTTGTCGCACTGCTGGGGATACTGATCGAGCGGACGCTGTTCCGCCGCTTCTATCGCTCCGACCCGATTCTTTCGCTGCTGATGACATTCGGCCTTGCGATGGTCGCTGAGCAGATGCTCCGGATGATCTTCGGCGCGCCGCCTTTGTCGTATTCGATACCAACCTGGCTGCGTGGACAGGTCGCGCTCGGCAGCTTCATCTACTCGTTCTATCGCGTGGTCCTGCTTGCGATCGCCGCGACCTGCATCGCCGGCCTGTGGTTCCTGCTGCAAAAAACTTCGTTCGGCCGCGTGGTGAGGGCCGGCGTTCAGAACCCCGACATGGTGGGTGCGCTCGGGATTTCGCTGCAGCCATATATGTCCGCCGTTGCCGCGCTCGGCATCGGGCTTGCGGGGCTGGCCGGCGTGCTGCTGGCGCCGATCTACTCGATCCATCCGGCGATGGGCCAGGAGATCATCACGCCGGCCTTCGTCGTGGTCGTGATCGGCGGCCTCGGGTCTTTCTGGGGAGTGGTCGCGGCGGCCCTGTTGGTCGGCCTGGTGAAAGGCATCATGGTCGGGATCGGCTATTCCGCAGCCTCGACGGCCGCGATCTATCTGTTGATGCTGCTGGTGCTGCTGTTCCGGCCGAGGGGCCTGTTCGGCGAGCGCATCCTGCGGTTCGAGTGAGGCCGCGAGATGGTGAAACGGCTACCGGTTCCCTTGTTCATCGCAGCGATCGGATTGATGCTGCTGCCGGCCGTGCTGCTCGCGCTCGGGCTCACCATGACTTCGGCCACAGAAGTTGTCGTCTATGCCACCGCCTGCATGGCGTTGAACATTCTGGTCGGACATACCGGCCTGGTTTCGTTCGGGCACGGCGCCTGGTTCGGCCTCGCCGCCTATGCTGCGGCGCTGATCCAGCGCAATCTGATGCCCGACTCGTTTTTCGGCCCCACCATCGCCGGCGTTGCGATCGTCGCGGTGCTTGCGGCGGCGTTCGGTTTTCTGATCCTGCGGCGGCGCGGCGTCTATTTCTCACTGCTTACGCTGGCGCTGGCGGCGATGCTCTACGCAGTATCTTTTCGCTGGACCGAGGTCACCGGCGGCGAGAATGGGCTCGGCGGCATCACCCGCCCGAGGCTGCTCGGCTTCAACCTGGAGTCATCGACAAATTACTACTGGCTGGTCGCGGCACTCGCGTTTTTGGTGCTGATCCTGCTTTGGCGCTTCCATAATTCCACCGTCGGCAGCGTGCTGGTGGCCATTCGCGAGAACGAGCAGCGTGCGCGCTTTCTGGGTTATCCGACCAACCGCTACAAGCTGACCGCGTTCGTCCTGTCGGCTGCCATCACCGGGCTTGCGGGGGTGCTGCTGCTTTATCAGAACCGCATGACCTCGGCGGATCCAATCTCGGTCTCGTTCTCTGGCGATCTGCTGGCCATGGTCGTGATCGGCGGCATGCGCAGCTTCCTGGGACCGGCGCTCGGGGCTTTGTTCTTTATCCTGTTTCGCGAATTTCTCGGCATCTACACGGAGAACTGGCTGTTCTGGTTCGGCCTGGTGTTCGTCGCTTTCATCGTGTTTTCGCCGACCGGTCTGGTCGGGGTTGGCGAGCGGCTGCTTGCGCCGTGGCGCAAGAAGACGACAGAAGACGCCGCGATGTCGGCGCGCCGCATCGAAGTGCTGCCGCTGCCGGAATTCCTGCGGCCGACATCACACGTCGACGGATCGGTGCTTACGGCTCGTCACATCGTCAAGAGCTTCGGCGGCATCCGCGCGGTGCAGGGTATCGACATCTCGATTCGAGATCGCGCGCTGCATGCGCTGATCGGGCCCAACGGCGCGGGCAAGACCACCGCCTTCAATCTGCTGTCCGGCATGTTTCCGCCGGATCAGGGTGAGGTGTCGCTGATGGGCCGACCGATCGCGGGCCATACGCCGGAAGAGATCGCTAGCGCAGGCATCGGCCGCTCGTTCCAGATTACCAATCTTTTTCCGGCGCTAAGCGTCGGGGAGAACATTCGCCTCGCCGTTCAGGCGCGCCATCCCCGCCGCTTCGATCCGTTCACCAATGCATCGTCCATCGATGCCATCAATACCGAGACCGACGGCGTCATCCGCTATCTCGGGCTAGCGGGGATTGAAAAGGCCGAGGCGGGCATGTTGTCCTACGGAGGCCAGCGCCTGCTCGACATGGGCGTGGCCCTTGCCACCGCGCCGCGCGTGCTGCTGCTCGACGAACCGCTCGCGGGCCTTGCGGCGGCTGAGCGCGAGCGGATAGGCGCCATCATCAAGCGGATTTCGTCCGACCTGCCGGTGCTGCTGGTCGAGCACGACATCGACCGGGTATTTCAGCTCGCCGATCAGATTACGGTCATGAATGACGGCGTGGTGCTCCTGGACGGCTCGGTCGAGGACGTGCGCTCCAGTCCCAAGGTGCAGGAAGTCTATATCGGCTCCGGTGCGACCGAGGTGGCCGCGCGGCCACGCGAAACCGCCGCTCGCGTCAACGCGCTGCTGACGGCGGCCCATATCGACACGTTCTACGGCAAGAGCCACATTCTCAACGATGTCAGCTTCACGCTGCACGAAAACGAGATCATCGCGCTTCTCGGCCGCAACGGCGCCGGTAAATCCACGTTGTTGAAGACGCTGATCGGGATCGCACCGGCGAGCAAAGGTTCGATCAAGCTTGCGGAAAGCGAACTGGTCGGCCTTTCGTCGGCGGAAGCCGCACGGCTTGGCATCGGCTATGTGCCGCAAGGGCGCGGTCTGTTCGCCGGGATGACCGTTGAGCAAAATCTCGAGCTCGGCGCGCTGAAGCGTCAGACCGGCCACGGCGTGCACTGGACGCGGGAACGCATCTACGAATATTTCCCACGCATCCGCGAGCGCCTCGACAGCCCGGCGGACTATCTCTCCGGAGGCGAGCAACAGATGGTGGCGGTGGCGCGCGCGCTATCCGGCGACGTTCGGGTATTGTTGCTCGACGAACCTTTCGAGGGCCTCGCGCCGACGGTGGTGGAGCAATTGTTCGAGACCTTCGACCGGCTCCGAAAGGAAATCGCCATCATCATCGTCGATCACAACCTCGATCTGGCGCTGGCGTTGTCGGACACGACGGTCGCGCTGGAGCGCGGCCGGGTGATCCACCAGGGCCCGTCGAAGGCCTTGCGGGATGATCTTGATCTCCGCCGCAAGGTGCTGTGGCTTTGAAGGAGTTGCGAGAGCCCAATGGCAAGCACTGAAGGACAAGTCGCCATCGTCGGCGCGGGCCTGATCGGGCGGGCATGGGCCGTGATCTTCGCTCGGGCGGGCTGGCATGTGCGGTTGACCGATCCGCATGTCCCGACGCTCGAAGCCGCCCCTGGCCTGATCCGCGACGAATTGCAGGCGTTGGCGCGGCACGGCCTGGCTGCCGACCCAGCGTCTGCTGTCGCTAGGGTGTCGATTGCGCCGAGCCTGCAACATGCCCTCGTCGACGCCGATTTCGTCCAGGAAAACGGGCCCGAGACGATCGAACAAAAGCGCAGGATATTTGCCGAACTGGACCAGCTCGCGCGGCCGGAGGCGCTGCTGGTCTCCTCGACCTCCGCCATCGTGGCCTCGCGCTTTACCGAAACACTTCGCGGCCGATCGCGTTGCTTGGTCGGACATCCGGTAAATCCGCCGCACCTCGTCCCGCTGGTTGAATTGTGTGGAGCGCCGTGGACTTCACCCGATGCCATGGACCGTGCGCGCCGGGTCTATCGTGAGATCGGTCAGGTGCCGGTCACGATCAATCGCGAGATCGACGGCTTTGTCCTGAACCGGCTTCAGGGCGCGCTGCTCGCCGAGGCGTTTCGCCTGGTCGGCGAAGGATACATCTCGGCGGAAGACCTCGATCACACCGTGAAGGACGGACTCGGCCTGCGCTGGTCATTTCTCGGGCCGTTGGAAACCATTGAACTCAATGCGCCCGGCGGCATCCCGGATTACTGCGCGCGCTACACCGGCTTCTACAAGGAACTTGCAGCGGAATCGGCCGGCCCCGAAGTTTACCAAAGCCCGAACGTGGATCGGGTGATTGCAGCCTGGCCGCATCGGCCAACGCCCGAACGCATTGCGGCGCTCACGCAACGCCGCAACGAGCGGCTTGCGGCGCTGGCAGCGCACAAGGCGGCCCAAAACAACAGTCCCTCGAGTGTCGACCTGCAGGAAGTGAGAAAGCCATGAGCCGCAAAGTCATCATCACCTGCGCCGTCACCGGCGCGATCCACACCCCGTCGATGTCGAAGGCGCTGCCGGTAACGCCTCAGGAGATCGCGGATGCGGCGGTGGACGCCGCCGAGGCCGGAGCCGCGATCGTGCATCTGCACGCGCGCAACCCAAAGACCGGCCAGCCCGACCAGAGCCCGGAAGCCTTCGCGCCTTTCCTGAAGATCATCAAGCAGCGATCGAACTGCGTGATCAACCTGACCACCGGCGGCGCGCCCACCATGACCGTGGACGAGCGTGTCCGTCCCGCCGCCGTCTACAAGCCCGAGGTGGCTTCGTTGAACATGGGGTCGATGAACTTTGCTTTTTTCGGCATGCTCAATCGATTCAAGAAATTAGACCATGACTGGGAGCGCAAGCATCTCGAGAACAAGGACATCGTATTCCGCAATACCTTCCAGGACATTGAATACGTGCTGAAGACTCTCGCAGAGACCAACACCCGCTTCGAATTCGAATGCTACGATACCGCGCACCTCTATAACCTGAATTACTTCCTGGAACAGGGCATGGTAAAGCCGCCGCTGTTCGTGCAGACGGTGTTCGGTCTACAAGGCGGCACCGGCGCACATCCCGAAGACGTTCTGCACATGAAGCGCACCGCCGATCGCCTGTTCGGCGACAAGATGGTGTGGTCGGTGCTCGGCGCCGGACGCAATCAGCTTGCGATTGCGGCTATGGCGGCTGCGATGGGCGGAAATATCCGCGTCGGCCTTGAAGATTCGCTGTGGGCTGCGCCCGGGCGCATGGCAGCCTCGAACGCGGAACAGGTGCAGCTTGCACGCAAGATCATCGAGGGTCTCGGATTGGAGGTGGCGACCTCGGACGAGGCTCGCGAGATTCTCCACCTCAAGGGCGGGGACAAGTTGGAAGTTTGATCCCTCCGTGTTGCCGGAAGCGCGTTTCGGATCGGCTCCGGCATACTCCGAAGTACCAATGGTGCTGGCGCCGTTGCAGGTTGCGCGGCTGCCGCGCCATGATATCGTTCGAAAAAATCGGTCCGACATGAGGCCGAAAGGTTCGTGGGAGGGAAATATGCGAAGCGTGCAGATGCTCGCCGCCGGTTTCGTGTCATTGCTGGTGGTGTCCGGCGTGGCAGAGTCGGCCGAGAAGCAGGGCGGCATCTTTCGGGTCTATCATCGCGATAGCCCCGGCAGCGCCTCTATCCACGAAGAGGCTACGTACTCGACCAACGTCCCGTTCATGCCGGTGTTCAATAACCTGGTGCTCTATAAGCAGGACGTCGCTCAAAACAGCCTGGAAACGATCGTGCCAGAACTCGCTGAGAGTTGGGCCTGGAGCGCCGACCAGAAGTCGCTCATCTTCAAGCTAAGGCAAGGCGTCAAATGGCACGACGGCAAGCCATTTACCTCGGCCGACGTGAAATGCACGTTCGAGATGCTGATGGGCAAATCGACGCAGAAGTTCAGGAAGAATCCTCGCAAGTCCTGGTACGACGAAGTTGCCGATCTCACGGCGAACGGCGACTTCGAGGTCGCCTTCAACCTGAAGCGGCCCCAGCCGGCCCTGTTGGGGCTGCTGGCGTCCGGTTACACCCCGGTCTATCCCTGTCATGTTTCTGCGGCGGATATGCGCACCCGACCCGTGGGCACCGGCCCGTTCAAGTTCGTCGAGTTCAAGGCCAACGAATCGATCAAGCTCACCCGCAACCCGGAGTACTGGAAAAAGGACCGGCCATTTCTGGACGGAATCGAATTCACGATCATCGCAAATCGTTCGACGGCCATTCTCGGTTTCGTGGCCGGGAAGTTCGATATGACCTTCCCGACCGAAGTTTCGATCCCGCTGCTCAAGGACGTGAAGACGCAGGCGCCGAATGCGGTGTGCGTCGTCGCGCCGAACAACGTCAGTACCAACATCATCGTCAATTCGTCGTCGCCGCCCTTCGATAACCTTGATATCCGGCGCGCGCTGGCTTTGGCGCTCGACCGCAAACCCTTCATCTCGATCTTGTTTGAAGGCCAGGCGGATATCGGCGGCACCATGCTGCCCGCGCCGGCCGGATTGTGGGCCATGCCGAAGGAGATGCTGGAGACAATTCCGGGGTACGGCCCCGACGTGAACGCAAACCGGGAGCAGGCGCGCAAGCTGATGCAGAAAGCGGGATACGGTCCTGACAAGCACCTCACGGTCAAGGTCTCGACCCGCAACATCCCGGTTTATCGCGATCCCGCCGTGATCTTGATCGATCAACTCAAGAGCATCTACATCGACGCCGATCTTGACGTTGTCGAAACCGCCAACTGGTTTCCCAAAGTCGCGCGCAAGGACTATGCCCTCGGGCTCAATCTCACGGGCAACGCCGTCGACGATCCCGACCAGGCATTCTACGAGAATTACTCCTGCAAGTCGGAGCGCAACTACACCAACTATTGCAATGCGGACATCGAGAAGATGTTCGACGAGCAATCGCAGGAGACCGACATTGCCAAACGCAAGAAGCTGGTCTGGGAGATCGACAAGAAGCTCCAGGAGGACGTCGCGCGGCCGATCATCTTCCACTCCCGCACCGGAACCTGCTGGCAACCGTATGTGAAGGGCGTCACCGTGATGGTGAACAGCTCCTACAACGGTTATCGCTACGAGGACGTTTGGCTGGATAAGTGACCTCGGCTTCGTAATCGATGAACCGATGTCCCGCCAAGCGCACGCCCTAAGGGAGCAATCAGGTGTTTGCCTATCTCGTGCGGCGCCTCGCCTTGATGCTCGTGACCCTGTTCGGGATCTCGGTCATCATCTTTGTGCTGTTGCGCGTCGTGCCCGGCAACATCGTAGATATCCTGTTCGCCGCCGCGGGCTACGTCGATCAGGCCGACAAGGCCAATCTGGAGCGTGAACTCGGCCTCGATCAACCGATCATCGTGCAATATCTGAAATGGATCGGGGGCCTGCTGCACGGCGACCTCGGCTATTCCTACGTTTCCGAGAAGCCTGCGCTCGACGAAATACTGCCTCGTATTCCGATCACGGCGCGACTGGCGGGGCTTGCGTTGTTGTTCTCCACCTCGATCGGCATCCCGCTTGGGGTGATCAGCGCGGTCAAACAAGGCACCCGGCTCGACTATGTCTTGCGCGTGGTCAGCTTGAGCGGGCTGTCGCTGCCCTCGTTCTGGCTCGGCCTGTTGATCCTGATGGCATCGGTCAGCTTGTTCGGAACCATGCCGATCTTCAACCCCAACCCGAAAACCTGGACCGAGGCTTTCGCGATCTATTGCGTGCCGGCGCTTGCCGTCGGGTTTCGCAGCGCCGCGCTGACGATGCGCATCACTCGATCCTCGATGCTGGAGGTGTTGCGGCAGGACTACATCCGCACCGCCCGCGCCAAGGGCGCCTCGAATGCATCCGTCAACTTTCACCACGCGCTGAAGAATGCGGTGCTGCCGGTGATTACCGTGATCGGCATCGAGGCCGCGTTCCTGATCGGCGGGCTGATCGTCACCGAGACCGTCTTCAACATCCCGGGCGTCGCCCGCTTTCTGGTCGAGGCGATTCGCTGGCGCGACTATCCGATCGTGCAGAATCTGGTGATGCTGATGGCGGTGGTCGTGGTGTTCGCCAACTTCACGGTCGACATGCTTTACGCGGCCGTCGACCCGCGTATCCGGTACACGGATTAAGGGGGCGAATTGGACGCGATCAACTACGATAGCGAACTGAGGCGGGCTGGGGCCAACGCTACGGAAGGCTGGCGCAAGCTCGTCTTTCTCGGCCGCCGTCATGTGCTTGGCAGCGTCGGCCTGTTCTTCATGCTGCTGTTCGTGTTGGCCGCCGCATTCGCCGATCTGATCTGCCGCTTCGATCCTCTTGCGGTGGATTCGGCGCACGCGCTGGCTCATCCCGATGCTCGGCACTGGATGGGGACCGATTCCTTTGGCCGCGACGTCTGGAGCCGGATCATGCATGGCGCGCGCATTTCGCTCGCGGTCGGGATCGGCTCCACCGCCCTCGGTTCCTCGATCGGCGTGATTGTCGGCCTGACATCGGGCTATCTGTCCGGCTGGGTCGATCTGGTGTTCCAGCGCGTGACCGACATATTGCAGGCGTTGCCGCTGCTGGTGCTCGCGCTCATCATGACCGCGGCATTGGGGCCGTCACTTCCCAACGTCATCATCGCGATAGCGATTCCGCTCATCCCGACGGTTGCCCGCGTCATCCGCGCCAACACTCTTGCGCTTCGGGAACAGCCCTTTGTCGAAGCCGCCAAGTCGATCGGCATGAGCGAAACGCGAATCGCTCTTCGCCACGTTTTGCCCAATACGCTTGCGCCGCTGATCGTGCTGGCGACTGCGCAGCTCGGCTCCACCATCCTCACCGAAGCTTCGCTGTCGTTTCTCGGTCTCGGTATTCCCGAGCCTCATCCATCGTGGGGGCGCATGTTGTCGGAGTCGGCGGCCGAATACGTCCGCACCGCGCCGTGGCTTGTGATCTTTCCCGGCATCGCGATCAGCCTGGCCGTGTTCGGAACCAATCTGTTCGGCGATGCGCTGCGCGATATCCTCGACCCGAGGCAGCGCGGCTGATGAACGGAGTGCCAATCGGGGAGATGGTTCTCGACGTAAAGGGCCTGAAGACGGTTTTCTTCACGAACTCCGGGCTGTTCAAGGCGGTCGATGACGTGTCTTTCCACGTCAAGCGCGGCGAAACCCTTGCGATCGTCGGCGAGTCCGGGTGCGGCAAGAGCGTGACCGCGCTTTCGGTTATGCGCCTGATCCCTGAACCCCCGGGCAGGATCGTCGGCGGCTCGATCATGCTGGAAGGCAGGGACTTGCTCGGCCTCAACGAGGCGCAAATGCGCGGCATTCGAGGCAATCGGATTTCAATGATCTTTCAGGAGCCGATGACTTCGCTCAATCCGGTGATGCGGATCGGCGATCAGATCACCGAAGCTGTCCGCCTGCACCGTGCGATGAGCCGAAAGGAAGCGTGGGACCAGGCGGTCGAGATGTTGCGCCTGGTCCGGATCCCCGTGCCGGAACGACGCGCAATTGAATATCCACATCAGCTCTCGGGCGGAATGCGCCAGCGCGCGATGATTGCGATGGCGCTGGCGTGCCGGCCGGCGCTGTTGATCGCGGACGAGCCGACCACTGCGTTGGATGTCACGATACAGGCGCAGATTCTCGCGCTGGTGCTCGACCTTCAAAAGCAGCTCGGGATGGGATTGATCCTGATCACGCACGACCTCGGCGTGGTCGCCCAGACAGCGCAGCGCGTCATTGTGATGTATGCGGGCAAGAAGGTGGAGGAGGCGGATGTGGCAACCTTGTTCGCCAACCCGAAGCATCCTTACACCCGCGGCTTGATGGCATCGATCCCCACGGTACCCCTGCCCGGCGCGAATTCCGATGTACGGCTGGTCGAAATTCCGGGCATGGTGCCGTCGTTGACCAAGCTGCCGAATGGCTGCGCGTTTGCGCCCCGGTGCTCCTATGCGATTGCGCGCTGCCGGGAAGAGTACCCACCGTTGCAAGACTGGGGCGAAGGTCATCTCGCGGCCTGCTGGCGGGCCGCGGAAATCGCGGGGCCGCCATGAGCGAAGCGCCCGTGTTGCTCGAGGTCACGGACCTGAAGAAGCATTACCCGGTGCGCAGCGGAATCCTGCGCCGCGCGGTCGGCACCGTGTACGCCGTTGATGGCGTCAGCTTCACGCTGGCGGCTGGAGAAACGCTCGGGCTGGTTGGGGAATCCGGCTGCGGCAAATCGACGGTGGCGCGCAGCGTGCTGCGCCTGGTCGAACCGACCAGCGGCAGCATCCGGCTGAATGGCCGCGAGATCACGCACCTGAGCAAGGCCGAGCTGCGGCCCAATCGACGCTCGATGCAGATCATCTTCCAGGACCCGTTCGCTTCGCTCAACCCGCGCATGACCGCGGGCGACATTGTCGGCGAGCCGTTGAGCGTTCATGGCCTCGCCAGCGGCAACGAAAAGCGCGCCCGGATTGCCGAACTGTTCGAGCAGGTCGGACTGCGCCCGGACCAGATGCACAACTATCCGCACCAGTTCTCTGGCGGCCAGCGTCAGCGGATCTGCATCGCGCGGGCGCTTTCGCTGGGACCGAGCCTGATCGTGTGCGACGAGCCGGTTTCGGCGCTGGACGTCTCCATTCAGGCACAGGTGATCAATCTGTTGATCGACCTGCAGCGCAAGCACCGTTTCTCATATCTCTTCATCGCCCACGACCTCGCGGTCGTCGCCCATATCAGTCATCGCGTGGCGGTGATGTACCTCGGGCGCATGGTCGAAATCGCCGACAAGGCCGAGCTGTTCGCCAATCCAAGGCATCCCTATACGCAGGCGCTGCTGGCGTCTGTTCCGGTTGCCGATCCCAAGGCCAAGCGTCTGATCCCGCTGATCGATGGCGACGTGCCGAGTCCGATCAACCCACCGTCGGGATGCGCGTTCCACACCCGCTGTCATTACGCGATGGAGCGATGCAGGATCGAAATTCCGCAACTGCTCGAGGTCGCGGAGCGGCATCAGGTCGCCTGCTTCCTCAACGGCGGCACCGGACGCGAGGCCTAGCGGCCATCGCGCGTGCATCAAGGCGCGCTCGCCTCACCTTCCGGCACGCCCGGTTCGATCTCGACCACGATCTTGCCGGTCGTGACTTGCTCGCCCTCGGTGACATCGATCGCTAAAACGGTGCCCGCGATCGGCGCGGCGTGCACGTGCTCCATTTTCATTGCCTCCAGCGTCATGACCGGCTGGCCCACCGCGACGCGCTCCCCCGCTTTGACGAGAACCGCGACGACGCGACCGTTCATCGCGGCGCGCACCTTGCCGTCGCTATCCAATGCCGCTGTCGCGGCCGGGGCGACCAGGGTGAGATCGCGAACCGCGAGCGTGACCCCGCGGCGCAGCAGGTAGAGCCGGTCGCGCTCACGCAAAAACCGCGCCGAAGCCGATCGCTCGTCGATGCGGAATCGGATCGTGCCGGAATGGACTTCGTCGATCTCGAACCGGTGCTGGCGACCATTCAGGATTGCGACATAGCCTCCATCGCGCTCGCGCACAATTTCGACGTCGTGGACGTCCGGATCGAACTCGATACGCAGAGGCGCCGCAAACGTGGCCGCGAGCGTCCGTCCGCCGCGCCAGGCCGGAGCATGAGGGGCAGTGATATAGAGCAGCAATGCGGCCAGTGCCGCCTCCGAATCGGATTGCCTGGTTTGCTCCAGGAGTTCACGGCCGAGCTTGGCGACGAACGCAGTAGTGGCGTCGCCTTTCGCGAAGACGGGATGGCCCAGGCACGCTCGGAGGAAGCACTGGTTGGTGGTCACGCCGAACGCGGCGGTCTGTTCGAGGCCGTGGATCAGCTTGCGACGCGCCTCGTCCCGGGTCTCGCCGTGACTGATGAACTTCGCGATCATGGAGTCGTAGAACGGCGGGATCTCCGAGCCCGATTGCAACGCATGCTCGATCCGGAGTCCGTCAGGGATTTGCCAGATCGCCATGCGGCCGGATTGCGGCATGAAATCGCGCGAGGCGTCTTCCGAGCACAGCCGCACCTCGATCGCGTGCCCGGAGAACGCTATGTCCGCCTGCTCCAGACCGAGCGGATCGCCACTTGCGATACGCAGTTGCAGTTCGACCAGATCGAGCCCGGTAATTGCCTCAGTGACGGGGTGCTCGACCTGCAGGCGGGTGTTCATTTCCATGAAGTAGAATTCGCCGCTCGAATCGAGCAAAAACTCCAGCGTGCCCGCACCCTCGTAGCGGAGCGATTTGACTGCCGCGACTGCAATGCCGCCCATCCGCGCCCGCAATTCCACCGATACCGCGGGAGACGGCGCTTCCTCGATCAGCTTCTGGTGACGTCGCTGCACCGAACAGTCGCGCTCGCCGAGATGAATGGCATTGCCGAAGGCGTCGCCGAACACCTGGATCTCGATGTGGCGCGGATCCGCAATCGCCCGCTCCAGGATCACGGTGGGATCGCCAAACGCGCTCTGTGCTTCGGACCGGGCGCTCCGCAGGGCCGCCGCAAATGCCGCCGCTTCCGTGACCAGCCGCATGCCGCGACCTCCGCCACCCGCAACCGCCTTTATCATCACGGGGAAGCCGATCTTGCCGGCCTCGGCCAGCATCGTGGCCTCACCCTGATCCGCGCCCTGGTAGCCGGGCACGCAGGGCACGCCCGCGGCCCGCATGATCTCCTTGGCGCGCGCCTTGTTGCCCATCGCCTTGATTGCGTCGGGCGATGGGCCAATGAACACCATGCCTGCGTCAAGGCAGCTTTGTGCGAACTCGTCGTTCTCGGCAAGAAAACCGTATCCCGGATGGATGGCATCGGCGCCGCTTGATTTGGCGGCGGCGATGATCGCGCCGATGTTGAGATAGGACTGCGACGGCGCCGCCTCGCCGATATGCACCGCCTCATCCGCTTCGCGCACGTGAAGCGCGGCTGCGTCGGCGTCGGAATAGACCGCCACCACACCGTAGCCCAGCCGACGCGCGGTGCGCGCGATTCGCATGGCGATCTCGCCGCGATTGGCGATCAGGATCTTTCGGAATGGCGTGCGCTTCATCGACCCGCTCACGGCCGGGCCACGGAGAACTGCATCGGCTGCGGGCTGCGGGCCTCCGCCTCACGACAGATCGCCAGCACTTCGCTCAGGACCGCGCGGGTGTCGCGCGGATCGATCACGCCGTCGTCGAGCACGCGCGCGCTGGTTGAAAACACGTCCATCTGTCCGTCGAACACGCCGACGATCTGCGCCTTCATCGCATCCAGCTTGTCCCGCTCGACCGGCTTGCCGCGCCGGATCGCTGCCGCTTCAGTGACGATCGCCATGGTTTCGGCGGCCTGCTCGCCGCCCATCACCGCAGTCTTGGCATTCGGCCAGGAGAAGCAGAAACGCGGGTGAAAGCCGCGCCCGCACATGCCGTAATTTCCGGCGCCAAACGAAGCGCCGCAATAGATGGTGATCTGCGGCACCGAGGCGCTGGTCACGGCCTGGATCATTTTCGAGCCATGCTTGATCATTCCGGCTTCTTCGTATGCCTTCCCGACCATGTAGCCGGTGGTGTTATTGAGATAAAGCAGCGGAGTGCGCGACTGGCAGCAGGCATGAATGAAGTGCGTCGCCTTGTTGGCGCCATCAGGATCGAGCGGCCCGTTGTTGGTGATGATCCCGATCGGCTGTCCTTCGATGTGGGCATGCCCGCAGACAGTAGCCGGGCCGTAATTACTGCCGAACTCGTTGAAATCTGAATCGTCGATGATCCGCGCGATCACCTGGCGCATGTCGACCGGGCGCTTGTGATCCATCGGCATGATCCCCAGCAGTTCATCGGGATCGTGGCGAGGCGGAGGATGCGAGGTATTGCTGGTGCGGGGCCGATCCCAGTTGAGCTTGGCCATGATATCGCGCGCGATCCGCAGCGCATCGCGGTCGTCCTCGGCGAGATAATCACCAAGGCCGGAAACACTGGTGTGCATCTCGGCGCCGCCGAGTTCTTCTTCGGTGGCGATTTCGCCTGTGGCGGCCTTCAGAAGCGGCGGGCCGGCGAGAAATGCGCGGGTGCGGCCGCGCACCATCACGATGTAATCCGACAGTCCGGTCTGGTATGCGCCGCCTGCGGTTGATGAGCCGTGCGTGACCGTGACCACCGGCAACCCGGCCGCCGACAGCCGGGCGAGATTGCGAAAGATGTTGCCGCCTCTGACAAAGTCCTCGACGCGGTAACGCAACAGATTGGCGCCGGCACTCTCGACCAGCTGGACATACGGCAATTTGTTTTCCAGCGCCAGTTCCTGCACCCGCAGCGTCTTGTCGAGGCCGTAAGGTTGAAGCGCGCCGGCGTCGATACCGGAGTCGTTGGCGCTCACCATGCAACGGATGCCGGCGACGAACCCGATGCCCGCGATCACGCCGCCGCCCGGTACGCTTTTGTCAGGGTCGGACAAATCAAACCTGTACCCGGCCAGACTCGAGAGCTCGATGAAAGCGGCGCCGGGATCGAGCACCAGCGCCACCCGCTCGCGCGGCAGCAATTGTCCGCGCTTGTGAAACCGTTCCTTTGCTGCGGCCGATGCAGTTCGCGTCCGCTGCTCCAACTCGCGCATTCGCGAGATCAGCGCCAGCATTCCCTCTCGATTCGCCTTATTTGCATCGCTACCAGGCGCAATCGTGGATTCAAGAATAGACATGTGCTGCCCAATTTCGCTGATGCGGAAAGCTGGATGTCCGCGATAGCGACGAACCCTGCTGACTGGCGTTAATGCTTGATTCCAAAAATTCGTCTCGCTTCCGCCGGGCTGGCGATCTCGCGTCCAGCGCGCCGCGCACAATCCGCGATGGCTTCGATCAGCTGGCCGTTGGATTTAACCTTGCTGCCGTCGGGCCGATAAAACGTATCCTCAAGACCGGTGCGCAAATGACCGCCGAGATCGGCGCAGCGCTGATGCAGCGGCCAGATCTCGGCCCGGCCGATCGCGGTGACTTGCCAGTGAGCTTCCGGCGCTTTCAGCTTCAACAGGATCGGCAGCAATTCCGGATCCGCCGGCATGCCCGAGGCCACGCCCATCACGAAGTTGTATTCCAGCGGCCCTGAATACATGCCGGTCTGCCGGTACATCCCGACGCAGCGCACGATCCCGACATCGAAACATTCGAATTCGGGAACGGTGTCGACTTCCTTCATGACGTCGAGATAGTCCTGCACTTTTTCGACGGCGTTATCGAACATCATCGGCGGCCATGCCCAGGTGTTGTCGCTCTTTACTTTCAGATAATTCAGTGACCCTGCGTTGCACGCCGCCATCTCCGGACGGGTCTGGCGCACGCACTCGAGCGCGCCCTGATAGTTGGGCCCTGACGTTCCCGTGGTGTGGTTGATGATCACGCCCGGGCAAGCCTCCCGAATAGCCTGCTGAATTTCTCGGGACACGCTGACGTCCCAGGACGGCAAATGTCCGCTGCCGGGAGCCTGCTGGCGCAGATGAATGTGCATGACGCTGGCCCCGGCATCGAAGGCCGCCTTTGCTTCGCTCGCCATCTCCTTCGGGGTTACGGGGACGTGATGCTGCTTGGGATCGGTCAAAACGCCGTTCAACGCGCAGGTAATGACAGCCTTGTCGCTCATCGAGCCGCCCTGTTTGTAGATGCCATCCATGGATTACGCGCGGAGCATGCGTCCGGCGGGATCGGATTTCTTGCGTCCAGCCGCTAACGGGCGGTCAGGGCCGCCCCTGCCTGAAGCCAGCGCTCTCGGCCAGATCTGGATCGCTGCGATAGATCGCCAGATCCCGCGAACCGGAAAAGATCGCGCGCGGCTGCAATCCATAGAACCGCCGAATCGAATGACTGAAATGCGTCGAATCGGGATAGCCGATGTCCTGCGCCAGATGCGCGAGATTGATTTCTTCGTTGACGAAATGCAGCAAATGGCGCGCCCGCTTCCAGGCCCGGAAAGCGCGGAAAGATACTCCGGTCTGCTCCTTGAAGAGGTGCAGGAACCGCGATGGGGACAGGTCGACGGAGGCGGCGTAATCAGCCGCCGTCAATTTGCTGCCGGAGAAATCGTCGAGCCCGGCGGCGGCCCGGGCGATGCGGCGGTCGATATTGCGGTCCGGCAAAAGCTCGCGGAAGCACAAGCGGTCGAAATCCTGGGTCGTGAAGCCGGCGCGCCGCTCCTGCACGCGCAGATTTTCGTAAGCCGCGCGAATGCGCTGCGTGAACTCAGGGCCATCCGCGCCGTGAACTCTCTCGCTTAGCTTCCTCATTGCCGCGGGCTCGACCGTTTCCGGCTCGATCACAAGACAAATGATGCAGGCATGCTCACTGTCGACGCTGTGGGACTTATATGGCTGCACCAGCGCTACTTGGCCAACGAGTTCGGACCTACCCTCGCTCACTTTGAGCTGTCCATGCATCGCGGTGTACAGGTTATATCCGCCGCTGGTGCGCTTTCGGGGTTTGCCCAACAGGCCCGCATAGAACACCCGTTCGGGGCTGATCAGCATCAGTCGACCGGAGTCCTGCTTTCGGTCGGTGTTATTCATCCTGAGTCCCTCCTGGAGATTTCTGTTCTTGCCGCCGCAAAGCGAGCTCTCTGGGGGAGCACTGACCAGAATACCCAAACCGCGCCTGATGTCACCGAGGTAATGTCGGAGGTGCGATCTCTGTGGGCAACGGCAGCTTGTCAGGCCCGCCGCGCAACGTTCTGCTGCTCGCCTGCGCGGGTCTCTGCGGTCACCGCCCGCTTGTAGCCGTCCCGCGCCTGCAGGCGCTGCCAATAGGCGGCGACGTTGGGGCCGAAATCCTTCGCAAGCCCAATGTTCTCGGCTAGTCGCAAGGCAAAGCCGATAACGATGTCGGCTGCGGTGAAACGGCCCGCGATCAGCGTCTCCGAGCTGGCGGTCGCGGCTTCAACCGCTCGCAATCGGCCCAGAAACCACTTGGCGTAGTCGGTGGCAACTTGCGGATTGCGACGCTCCTCCGGTTCAAGCTGGCTGTAGCGCAGCACCAGGGTTTGCGGAAAGGTGAGCGTGGCATCGCTGAAATACATCCAGTTCAGGAATGCGCCGTAACCGGGCTCGTCCATGCCGACCACCAGCGACGTCGGGCCGTAGCGGGTGCCGAGATAGTGACAGATGCCGGACGATTCCGTCATTTTCGTCTCACCATCGATCATGAGGGGAATGGTACCGAGCGGATTGAGGGCAAGGTATTCCTTGGCGAGCACGCGCGGCGGGAATGGCAGCATCTTCAGCTCGTACGGCAGTCCCATCTCCTCCAGCATCCACAGCGGCCGGAACGAGCGTGCCCCGTGACAGTGATAAAGGGTAATCATCAGGCGCTCCCAAAAGGTTCATGCCCGCTGCAGCGGACGCATTATCTTACAGGCGTAGCTGGCCGGCGTCTCACCGATCAGACGTTGCCGCCTCAGAATCGTTTCGCCGGTGAACGTACATATTTTCAACTGTCGTCGTCCGAAGGCGCTCCAGTGTTCCAGATCAGTAGCGATGGAGCAGAAAGTGCAGAGTACCAGGATCCGTACTTCGTAGATGCGCGATGTCCACTTTCGGGAATGGACGGACATGCCGGAGAGCTGCGGGAACGCCGACTTTTCGCCCGGAACAGATGCTCAACACACCGGAGTGCGAGTACTAGAAAACAAATCGCGCGAATCGTTCAAGCTGAATTTGTGCTAACCTGTATTCCTTGCAGTTTCTGGAGCATTCCAATGGCACGGCGGCAGTCCATCACGCTTGGTCGTTCAGTGATCGCGTCTATCCTCATCTCAATCGGCCTGACAACGGTTGCCGCGAATGCGCAGGAAAGGACATGGCGGCTCGGTTTGCTCACTCCCGGAGCCGAAATCGACCGTCCCGGAAGCATTCGAAAAACGACTCTTCAAGAACTATCGGATCGAGGGTTCAGCGTGGGGAGGAACCTCGTCTACCTGCCTGCGGCGGCGGAAGGAAATCTATCGCGATTGCCGGAACTTGCCAGAATGCTTGCCCAGCAGCGTGTCGACGCGATCATAGTGGTGGGCACACTTGCTGCTCGCGCTGCGATGACAGCGGCTCCAAATACACCGATCGTTCTTTCTTTTTCCAGTGACGACCCAGTAAAGGAAGGTTTGGCGGTCAGCCTGGCCCGTCCCGGCCGATCGGTCACCGGTATCTTTTTTCGAGCTATTGAGACCGACGCGAAGCGGCTCGAGCTACTTAGCGAGGCCCTCCCTACTGCACGCGTGTTCGGCTTTCTTGCGGCACCGACGCTGGAGCCGGAGCGGTCAGAGGTTCTCACGCGAACTGCGGCCAAGTTAGGCGTCTCGCTGAAAACGATCGTGGTTCAAAGTCCTGCAGACTATGCTGCAGCGTTTGAGGCCTTCCACGCTGAAGGTGCGGCGGGTGTGCTTGTCATGGGAACGACAATTCTTTCTGCCGATGCGCCGAGTTTCTCCCGGCTTGCGACCGAGCGCGGAATGGCAACTATTTGCGAGTGGGAATACATGGCACGTGCGGGATGTATGTTGGGGTTTGGCCCCGACTTGGTTGGACTGAGACGACTCACTGGCGACTACGTGGCACGAATTTTCAATGGTACGAACCCTGCCGAAATACCGATCCAGTTGCCGGACCGCTTTACGCTGACCGTAAACGGTCGCATCGTTGCTCAACTGAAACTGCAGCTTTCCCCGGTCTTTCTCGCCCGAGTAGACGAGGAGGTGAACGACTAGGTCATTTCCGCTATGGCACTGAACTGGCATCCCAGACCGTCCGCCGGGCTTCCACTCTCCGGGTAAAGCAGAAGTCGGCGTCGGCCAGATCGACTTCCGAGTCCGACGCTCTCCGGAATTCGACGAAGATTGCGCTGTCAAAACGGACTTCGGCCGCGTTCCGAATAGTCGTACCCGGCCCGTTCCATCGTGCTAGCCTGGGTCGGTGGCACTTGCTCCGAAACTGGGATGGGCATGAAACGTCGCGAGTTCATAACGCTGCTCGGTGGAGCGGCGGCGTGGCCGGCGGTTGCGCGGGCGCAGCAGTCGGGCAGGCTGCGACGAATAGGCGTGTTGATGGCGGCAGCCGAGGGCGATCCGCAAGTACAGTCTCGCCTTGCCGTTTTCCGCGGGGAACTCCAAAAGCTCGGCTGGACGGACATCATCATGGAGACGCGCTATTTCGCATTCGCTGACGCTAAGACGCTTCAGCGATACGCGAAGGAACTCGTCGCGCAACAGCCAGACCTACTTCTCTCGCAAAACACGAACACTACGGACGCATTGCTGCAGCAAACCCGCGTTATCCCAATCATTTTCGCAATCGTTTCCGATCCGGTCGGTAACGGCTTCGTCGCGAGTTTTCCGCGACCGGGTGGGAATGTAACCGGTTTTACGATCAGCGAACCGACCATGGGCGGCAAATGGATTGAGTTGCTCAAGGAAATTGCGCCAACCGTTACCCGGGTCCTCGTCCCGCATAACTCGGCGACCCTGTCCGGCTTGCACTCTGCCGAATATTACCTGAGCTCGTTGAGAACCACCGCTTCGCTCCTTAAGATCGATGTGCGCGCAGCCTTCGTTCGCGACGCATCCGAACTCGAATCGGCCATCGTCGAACACGCACGTGCGCCGCTTGGCGGCCTTGTCGTAATACCTGAAGCCCTCCTGACCGCGCATACTCAGGAGATCATATCGCTAGCGGATCGCTACCATCTACCCACGGTCTACGCGCTGCGGCACTTCACTGAACTCGGTGGCTTGCTTTCCTACGGAAACGTAATACTCGAAAATTTCCGGCGCGCGGCAATCTATGCCGATCGCATCCTCAAGGGCGCGAAGCCCAGCGAACTGCCCGTCGAGGCTCCTGAAAAATTCGAACTGGTGATTAATCTCAGGACCGCAAAAGCCCTCGGCCTCACCGTGCCGCCGACCCTGCTCGGCCGCGCGGACGGGGTGATCGAATGAGAGCTGCGAGTCAGGGTTGGCACTTCTCCGATATGCCAACAGCCCGCGATGTGTGTTTGCTTGGGAGATTAGAGCGGAAGTGAGCGGCAACGCCGTCAAACGACGCGAATGAGCCAAAGCGGTCATGTAGCGCGGTTGCCTCTTGGGCGATGATGGCGCTGCGCAAAAACCTGAAGTTGGGTTACTTGGCGAACAAGGCTGAGGCGGCTCACGAGCTATCCGGGCTCCGAGGACCTTCTCTGGCTTTAGTGGTCGAGATCGCCCGATTTGTCCTGAGCGACGTAGCGCCGCGCGCACAGTCTCCGCCATGGGGCTCCAGGTGAACCAGGTTGAAAATGCGCGAGTATCAGCCGACGCCCCGTCAAGATGGATGACGTTCTTCCGCACCGCGTCTGAAATGGACAAGCGGCCGAGCCAGACCTGGTAAAAGGTCATAATGTGGGCGGTTACGGTCACATCCACGTCGAACCTGGGATGCTTCAAGCAGACCGAGACATCGTTCGGATCGATAACTAGCCAGTAGGCGCGTTGCGGTGCGCCGCGGAATTCAAACTGGATGACGCGACGGCGTGAAAAACGATGAACAGCAACCCGTCGTCGCATCCACCACAGGAGGATGATCGGATCAAGCTCGCTCGGTTGCGGAGGACCGAAGGCCCATCGCGCTCCCCACTGGCCGAACAGATCGATGATCTGCTGGAGCTCGCGTCCAGCCGGTGTCAGACGATATTCGGTCGGCTTACCGCGCGATGCGCCCCGCCGTTCCAGTACGCTCGCTTGCTCCAGGCGTCGCAGCCGCTCTGCAAGCAGCGTGCGCGACATGTGAGGAAGACCGCGCTCGAGTTCGTTGAAGTGTTTTACGTCCGCAAGAAGCTCACGGATGATGAGCACGGTCCAGCGATCCGCAAGGATCTCGGCTGCACGTGCTACTGGGCAATATTGGCCATACAGGTGCATGTCGCAAACTAGCACAGAAGGGGCGCGCGCAGTAGTGCAGTTTTTGGACTAGCCGCCTGGAGGGGCGTGCGCAATTAATTCAGTCCGCACTGTCGAGCCCAACAGGAGGTCTTTATGTCCAGCCACGAACAGAACAGGCGAGACGTGTTACAGGTGCTCGCGGCGCTGCCGTTGATCGCCTTGGCAATGCATCCGGACGAAGCGATAGCGCAAGCCCCAGGCAGCCCGGTAAAGGTCGATACAAAAGGACTGGTCGCCAAGATCAAGTTCGAGGCGCCGCTTGCCGGCTTCCTCACGGAGATCAATGGAAAGTACAAGCTTCGGGTTACCGAGCTCACGCTTGCTCCCGGGGGTCAGGTGGGCGAGCATAATCATGTCGGGCCTGGCATCCGGCATGTGACGTCAGGCTACATGACGTATGTCCTGCCGAACGAGACGATCGTTTATGGACCGGGGGACTTCTTCTTCGAGTCGGGCGACGTCAATCACACGGTCTTCAATAAGACCGATGCGCCGATGGTGCATGTGCTGTTCGAGATATTGCCGGTTGATCTCAGCGGGCCGTCATTGATTCCAGTCAAGCATCATTGAGGGCGCGTCGGCATCGTGCGCCTGCGACTACATTCACTTTGCTCCGGCATGGCCATACTCTTCGGCCGCGTGAGAGGCGAGTAACATGTGCCTCCGAGGGAGGCTCTGGAATCACGTCAGTTTTTCGAGCTAAACCGGACATCGAGTGCGTCTATCAGCAAACGCGCGGTAGCGCCTGACCCATTTCGGACATCGGGTGCGACCCGCTACCCCTTCCTGATGCGCCGCGATCTGCTAAGGTGCGACTGGCGTCGTCCCGAGCTGGAAGATGGTTCCCGTGCGCCGGCGAGCTTTCATCGGGCTTATCTTTTCTTCAGCAGCCATTTGGCCGCTGCCGTCCCGCGCCCAGCAAACGGCGAAGCTCTATCGCATCGGCTACCTAGGCATGACCTCGCACGCGGCATACGCGCGCGAGATCGGGGCCCTCCTAACGAGCTTGCGCCAACTCGGCTACGAAGAGGGAAAAAACATCGTCATCCACTATCAGTTTGCCGGGGGACATTATGATCGTCTTCCTGCTCTCGCGGCCGAGCTGGTCAAGTTGAAGCTTGATGTCCTACTGACCCACAGTACGCCCGGCGCGCACGCAGCTAGCCAAGCCACCTCGACAATTCCAATTGTCGTAATGGCGGCTGCAGACCTGGTGTCTACCGGACTGGTGCCGAGTGTCGCCCGCCCTGGCGGGAATTTGACAGGGTTGACCTTCTTCTTTTCGGAGCTTTGCGCCAAGCGTGTCGAGCTCATCAAGGAAGCCGTTCCGGGGCTCAGACGACTCGGCGTTCTGGTGAATCCTGGCAACCGGAGTGGCGAGATAGCTCTGATAGCCATGCAGCGTACGGCTCGGTCGTTGCGAGTAGAACTCCTGGCGTCGGACGTGAGAGCCGAGCACGAGATCGCCGATGCATTTGCGATGCTGATCTCGCAAGGGGCTCAGGCGCTCACGTTTGTTGAGGACGGGCTGCTCAATTCCAATGCCCGATACATTGCGCAACTCGCAACGCAGAACAGGCTGCCGATGATTGGCGAGATATCAGCTATGGAAGGGGGTGCGCTTATGGCCTATGCGGCGGACCGGTATGATCTTTGGTTTCGCACCGCCTTCGTCGTGGACAAAATTCTAAAAGGTATGCGGCCGGCCGATTTGCCGATCGACCAAGCCGTAAAATTCGAGCTCATCATCAACCTCGCAACCGCCAAGGCGCTCGGCGTCGAATTGCCGACCTCTATCCTGCTGCGCGCCAGCGAAGTGATCCAATAAGCGATGTCGCCTTGTGCGGACGAAACGGACCAACGGGCCGGCCGGACGAACGCCCGGGCATGAGGCATTAGCGGATTCGATTGCGTCAGGCCGCGACGTCCGAGTTTGGCACAAACCGGCAGTTAGAGGGGCAGAGCATGTCCGCTCTGCCCCGCCATTTCAGACACCAACTTGTTCGGCTATTGCGAGGGCGTTATCGACCTCGATGCCGAGATAACGGACCGTGCTCTCGATATTGGTGAGCCCGAGGAGAAGTTGAACGGCCCTCAGATTGCCCGTGCGCCTGTAGATCATAGATCAGCGTCGCTTTTGTTCGTCGTAGTGAATGGGTTCCAAACAACCTGGCGTCCAGTCCGACGCGCCCAATCAACATCGCGAATGCGGCCTTCGATCTGGAGTTTCGTCCGAATTGACCAGACGTGTTTGGGTCGTAGCGGTGGCTTCGCGCCAGTCAACTTTCCTTGCTTGGCGGTCCACTGTGCAAAGGTTTTGAAGCCGGTTTCAGCCTTATCGCAATACTAGTTGTAGCCGCTAAGGCTAGTGGAAGGAGTGCGCGCTCAACGTTTCGGGTTGCGCTCGCGGATGTGGTCAAAACCTTGCTTGATTGCGGCGAAGCGCGCGTCGATCATCGGCTCAAATTCGAGGTCGGTGAAGATATATGGCAAGTCCTTTTCGACGCCTTCGCGGACGAGTTCACCGACATAGTTGGGTTCTATGCCCTGAGAGATGCGTTCGCGGAGCATATTGATCCGCTCGGCACGTGGACCCGAAGTCGGCACGGCAGGGAGCGCCCCCTCGAAGCGGTTGGGGAGATTGCGTCTTGAGTTTATGATTTGAGTGCGGATGAACCCTGGACACAGCACGGATACGCCAATCCCTCGGGGCGCGAGTTCAGGCCGCAAGCCCTCGGACAGCGCGACAACGCCATACTTGGAGACATTGTATGCATTGCTCTCCCCTGAAATAAGGCCAGCGATCGAGGCTGTGGAGACAATGTGTCCACCCTCGCCATGCTGCTCGATCAACGGCCCGAAAATCTCGATCCCCCAAATGGTCGCCATCAGGTTGACGCCCATGGTCCAGTCCCACGATGCCTCGGTCCAGGCGCCATAAGGCCCACCGCCGCCGACGCCCGCATTGTTGACAAGGATATGCACCTTGCCGTAGCGGGCAGTCGTGGCTTCGGCGGCCGCTACGAGTTCGGCTTTAAGTGAAACGTCCGCTTTCACTCCGTCGACATCGACATTGGTGAGCCTCAGTTGCTTGAGCGCTGCGGACAAAGCCGCTTCGTCAATGTCGCAAAGCATGACTTTCGCGCCCGCCTGTGCAAACGCGGTCGCGATCCCCAGTCCAATGCCTGACGCTGCACCGGTCACGAACACAGTCTTTCCAGCAAGTTCCTTCACGCGCATTCTCCCCCGTGCAAGCGGTCACCCTCGCTCCGAAATGCAGTGTCCTTGGACGCCATATGACCGCGTTTTCGAGCCATTGGGAAGCGTGCCGAATGTCCGTTCATGACCCGGAAGCTGACATCGGCGGAGCGCTACGTTGCCAACACATGCTATAAGCCAAAACTGCGCAAAACCTATCAGCCCGGGTCCCAATGCGACGGCGAGAGCTTGTCATGGTACTTGGTGGCGCGGTCCTTGCCTTGCCGACAGCGTTCGTGCGCAACAATCGATACAGGCGTTGCTTGTGACCTCCGATCCCTTCTTCCATCGTCAGCGGAGCCGCCTTGGCTGCTCACAATGCAGTCCCCACGATCTAACCCTGGCGCGATTTCGTCGGTGCTGGAGGTTTGATGAGCTATGGCAACAGCCTGACCGATGCATTCCGGCAAGGCGGCGTCTATGCGCGCCGCATTCTCAAGGGTGACAAGCCCGCTGATTTGCCGGTTTGGCAACCGACCAAGTTCGAGTTCGTGATCAACTTAACTACGGCAAAGACGCTTGGTATCGACATTCCACCTACGCTGCTTACGTTTGCTGACGAAGTGATCGAATAATGATGCATGGGGTCTGCTGATGCCACCTTTCAGACATGCCGGCTGAACCAGCGAATGTCTCCCAGTCGGGGAAGAGCGGACGTAGCGCTTGCGCGCGCCGGCTTCCGAAATGACCCATCCCGGACATGGTCCGTTGCATTTCTCACTTGCCGGTCGCAACGTGGTAGGGTCTAGACGTCGATGGACGTTTGTCGAGGGCTCAATGAAGCGACGACACTTCATCACCCTTCTTTGTGCCACGGCCGCAACGTGGCCGGTCGCTGCACGCGCGCAAAAGGTTGAGAGAGCGCGGCGTATCGGCATTCTGATGAATCGCGCTGCGAACAGCCAAGAAGGCCAAGACCGACTTGCGGCCGTGACCAATCGGCTTCGGGAAATGGGCTGGGATATCGATCGTGATCTGAAAATTGAGGTTCGTTATAGCGAGGACGACAGCAGGCTAAGTGGGAAGTACGTATCGGAATTTATGACACTTTCGCCGGATGTCATCCTAGCGAGCGGAACGTTGAACATAAACGCTTTGCAAAATGCCGGGTACACTTCACCAGTTGTGTTTGCCGCTGTCGCCGATCCGATTGGGGCAGGCATTGTCGATAGTCTCGCCCGACCGGGAAGCAATGTAACCGGCTTCATGCTTTTTGATTTCAATCTGGGGGCCAAATGGCTCGAAGTCCTCAAGCAACTTGTACCAACCGTGACCAGAGTTGGAGTCATCAGAAACGCGGCTAATCCAGCTGGGATTGCGTTGTTCAGCGCCCTCCAGAATGCGGCTCACTTAGTCAGTGCTGAAGCTATCCCCATCAACGTTCGTAGTGCACATGATGTCGAGCGACTAGTTTCAGACTTCGCGAGATTGCCCAAAGGTGGGCTGGTGGTGACACAGACTGCATCATCATACCGCGATGTGATCATTGCAGCTGCGGCTCGCCATAACTTACCTGCTGTTTACGGCTTGCGATATGATGTTGCGGCAGGAGGCCTTGTTTCATACGGACCCGACGTTGTTGACCAGTTTCGCCAAGCGGCTAGCTATCTCGATCGTATTTTGAAAGGCGAGAAACCGGGCGAACTGCCGGTTCAAGCGCCAACCAAATTTCAGCTCGTCATAAATCTAAGAACTGCAAAATCTCTCGGCCTTTCGGTGCCACAAACGCTTCTTGCGAGCGCCGACGAGGTGATCGAGTAAACAGCCTTGACCGCTAACGGCGCCCTTCAGACATGCCGGCTGAGTCAGAGAACGTCCCAGTCGGCGCAAGAGCGGACGCAGCGCTTCCGTGCGCCGGCTTGGCGAAAATGCCCCCCGCTGACATAAACCACCACGCTGCAGGCTGAATCTCATCTCATACGTTCGACTAGGACGGTAACGGACCCCGGCCGATCAAAAATCGAAACATCACCGGTCGCTTGGCCGAGAACAATGATCCCAGGCTGCGGAACACTGCCGCCGCGATAGTAGATTACGAAGTGATTGGAACTCCAGAGTCCCAGCGTACCGGTCGAGAAATCGAGTTGCCGCGCGACCGCTGACAAGGGCGAAGGCAAATTGCCGGTCTTTTCTTGCCGAAGATGGTCGTGCATATCGATGGTGACCGGCAACATCCGTACCAGCCTTCGGGTCGCGTCGTTCTCGACCAGCTCGGCGGTGACGCTGCCCCACTCGGAGGAAATTGTTATGCGCTCTTGTGCCATTGCAGGTCCGATCAATCCGAGTGAGATGACGAAAGCTCTCAAGACTAGGTTCAGCATCCGATAGGCTCTTATTTGGCTCTCCTCAGGATCTAGTCGACTTGATGCGCGGAGCAAACGTCACGCCTTCAGATCGGCAGCCACCCTTTTGGCGCCGAACGTCGTCAGAAAAAGTCGATGATCCGCTGGTTGGGGCCGCCCATGATGTTTCGGGAGGACATCACGCCCGCGACCACGCCGGCACCGGTCAGCTTTAGGAGGTTCCGGCGACCGAGGTCCAGGCCGGCTAGCTGTTCTGCTGTATTTGCCGTTCGAGCTTGCTTGCGCATTCTCGAATCTCTCCTCGAGGACTTGAGCAAGACCGCGTGGGCTTGCGGTAAAAGGCTTGTCGCATCGCATGATCAAGAGTTAAGGGCGGGCAGTTTGGAGATTAGTCCCTATAATCTGCAAAGACCTATAAGTAGAGCTACTGAATGCAGCGCGGACATCTGGATGATCATTGCTGTCGCGCAATAGCGAAGCTTCACCAACTCGGCGGCATCTCTGATGATGTCCGTTGACGCGACTATATCGGAAGTAGCTGGCCGACCGTCAAGCCGACGCACGTGCCCCAACTCGGACATGGGTTCGCTTTCTGCACCGCCCTGACCTGCTATACTTGATGCGCGATGGTGTTCGGGAAAGCCCATGAGGCGGCGCGAGTTCATCGAGCGGACACAGATGTGTGTGCCTCCGATGTCCGATTTCGAGCGGAAGCGAACATCGCTGGGGACTGCATCGATAGCCGCCGATCCATGAGTACACGCATCAGCTCTCGCCTGCGCGGGTAACGAGGGTTGGTCTCCAAGCGTCATCGTCCGCGAGGGCGGACGATCCGGTATCGAGGGCAAGTGGTGATCCAACCCGAGAAGCCGCGACATCGCCTGAACGCGCGTCGCGCTCACGCTGCGGGGGCTTGCCTCGCGCGCCCTGCGTAAGCTCACAATCCCATCTGGCGGCTGGCCAGGTCCTTCATGATCTCTTCGCTGCCGCCGCCGATCGCATTGACCTTGACCTCACGGTAGATGCGCTCGACCTTGATGCCGCGCATGAAGCCCGCGCCGCCGAAGATCTGCACGGCTTCGGAGGCGCAGAACGCCATGGTCTGGGTCGCCTGGTTTTTCAGCATGCATATTTCGGCCACCGGGCTTTCGCCTTGATCCAGCCGCCATGCCAGCATTTCAAGCATCGCCTGCGAGGCGGCGACACGCTGCGCCATATCAACCAGTTTGTGCCGGATCACCTGATGCTGCGCCAGGGGCTTTCCAAACGTGTGGCGTTGCCTTGCGTATTCCATGGCCTCCTCCAGACAGACCCGCGCGGCCGCGGTGCAGCCTGCAGCCATCGTCAGCCGCTCGCTGTTGAAATTGTGCATGATGATCTTGAAACCCCTGCCCTCCTCGCCAAGCAGGTTTCCGGCGGGCACGCGGCAATCGTCGAAATGCAACGTCGCGGTATCGGAGGCCCACCAACCCATTTTCTTGAGCGGCGTACGCGAGAGCCCGGGCGCATCACCCTCGATTACCAGCAGGCTGACCCCGCCAGGTCCGGGACCGCCGGTGCGAACCGCCGTCGTGATGTAGTCCGCCCGCATGCCGGAAGTGATGAAGGTCTTCTCGCCGTTCACCACGTAGAACTCGCCGTCCCGACGCGCCGAGGTACGCAAGTTGGCGACGTCGGACCCACCGCTCGGCTCAGTGATCGCCAGGGCCGAAATCTTCCTGCCGGAAAGGATTTCGGGCAGCACGCGCGCCTTCAATTCCGGGCTGCCCGCCCGCGCGATCGGTGGCGCCCCGATCGAATTGCTTTTCAGGCTGGCGCTGACGCCACCGGCACCGGCCCGGGCCAATTCCTGGACCGCCACGATCCACATGAAGTTGTCGACTTCCGTGCCGCCATATTCTTCGGGGAAGCCCAACCCGAGCAAACCAATTTCGGCAGCCTTCTCGTAGAGCACGCGGGGAAATCCGCCCGCCTCATCCCACTCGTGGGCGTAGGGCTCGATCTCCTTTTCGACGAAGCGGCGCACCACCTCGCGATATGCCTCGTGTTCGCTGGTGTAGAACGGGCTTGCCATTTCTCGCCTTCCTCACTGTGCCGCGGCAGGTATGATCGCCGGAAATACCGCGCGGTCAAAGCGCTCCCACACGTCAGGCTGCAGCTCAACCGTTTTTATGACTCGCGTTCATGGGAATTCGATAGAGTCGGGTACCGCCGGTTCTTTCATCTGAGGACACAAGCACCGTCAGCGCCGACGGATACCGGCGCATTTGCTCGGCGTCGCAGGCTCGGCGCTCCCAGTTATTTCTGATTTTCAGAACTTCCACTACGGGTGGGTAGAAACAGGACTAAAGGCTTCCGGTCCCGTCCCTCTGAGGGGCGCTTCGCGATCGTCACGACCTACGAGCGGCATGCGATGGACGTTCCAGCACGGCAGCCCGCATGATCCGCCATTACAAAGAAACAAAGCGGCCTCAGCCGTGGAAGGCCGACGCCGTAGTCCGGAGCGGGACAGGCCGACACTCGGCCACCCAACGGTGAACAGTCGTGCTCGTTCCGCATAGGGTAATTCATCTGCGCAATGCTTTGCGCATTGAAAAAATACTTGAGTCCGCCATCGGACAGCAACTCTATGTTTCGAGGATGGTTATGAAGTGAACACCTGTCGCACCCTATCAATCATGACAGAGTATCGCGCGTATATTCTTGGGTTAGATGGCCATATCGTTCGGGCAGTCGAGCTTGTATGCGCCGACGAAGAACTCGCCAGAGAACAAGCCAAGCGCCTCGCTACTAGTTGGGACGTAGAACTTTGGCAGGGCGAGCGCCAGATCGACACCATGAGAAAAGTTCTCAGACGTAACTAGCCAACTGAAGATCATCCATCGTCACCAGAGTGAGTTGGGGCGATAAACCAAGAGAAACGCATGCCCGTTTTGAGCGTGGGCCGTAGCCACACACGGAAATAAAAACTCGAGTGCTAAAAGCTAAGGCGAACTGAACCGTTGATTAAACGTTTGCCCAATATGGAGCACAAGGGCCTTCAGTACAGTATTGTTCAGACATCCAGCCCCACCGGTTGGAAATGGACCGTGCGTCTTGATGATGGTCGCACAAGAACCGGGATAGCACCAAACCGCGCGGTGGCGATCCTGCTGGCTGAACTCAGGATCGAGAAGGCTGTTCAGAGGCGCTTAAAGCAACCTTCAGGGTAGTTGCACCAATTCAGTCGAACGTGCTTACCCTCTGCTGAACCCTTCTGCTGAACGCCAGCAAGGAGCCGGGCATCAGGGCAGGAGTTGGTCGTAATAAGGTGATCAGCTTTCCAAAGACGATGAGGGCGTTGAGTTGCCGAGCCTTGAAGCGGCGGCTTGGAAAGCGACACTAGTTATGGAACGAGCTGAACAAGCTCGCGGATTGCTCGGGTGTCTACCGGAGCCGCCGTGGTTATTTTTATAGATCAATGCCCATATAGCTTTCTTAGCGTAACGCACCGGCCGCCAAGAAGTTGTGACCCACGGCCAACGCGCCGAGCTCGTCAGCCTCTACAGCGCAATGTGCCGGGCTTGGCCGGCGGGAGCAGCCCTGGGTCGATGGCTACGCTCCCGTGGGAAACCGAGTCTCTAGTGATCAACCGGATAAAACATTTGCTGGTTTAAGCGGCAGAAGGTTGGGTAACGGTACTCCCCGGTCTTGTTGCCGCGCGCCCGGGCAGCAGTTCATTAAAGTCCTTCGCGGCTCCCCGCGCTGCTCCGAGACCTTTCGGGAATCCGCTTCGATCGCGATAGAGGCGTCGTTCTCCCTGGCGTGCTGAATGCCGGGCGGTGGTGCCTTGGGCCGCTACCAGGTCGAGCAGCGTGACTCCGGCCACCATCATGAGAGCGAATGTGACATTGTCCTTCTTCGGATTGTCTTGGCTTAGCCCTGAGGTCAGCGTAGCGATATCGAGGCCGTCTCCTGCGAGGCGGCTCCACAAACCTGCTTGTTTGTCCGCAGAAAGGGTCAGGACGCCGCTCGCGATCTCCCGAGCTCCATATGCGCGAACGAGCGCTTCCTTCCCCTCCATCCCAAGCGCTCGAGTAATGCGCTGTGGCGCAAACAACTCGGCTGCACCCAAGCCAATGCTGAACCAGCCAAGTCCCTTGGCCAACCTGTCCACGCTACTCAATGAACTTGGGCCAGAGCGAATGACTTTCGGGTCGCCTTCGGACCTGGCGATATTCGAGATGTAGTTCATGATCATTTTCTCCCGTCTTTACCGGCTAAGGCTTGAGCACCACCTTGATGCAGCTGTCCTGCTTGTCCCTGAAAACCTTGTACATCTCCGGTCCCGCATCCAGGCCGACCGTATGCGTGATGACAAAGGACGGATCGATCTGGCCTTCCTCGATCCGGCGCAGCAGGTCGTCGGTCCAGCGGTTGACGTGGGTCTGACCGGTTCTGATCGTCAAACCTTTGTTCATGAGCTGCCCCATGGGCACCTTGTCGGCGAACCCGCTGTAAACCCCGGGAATTGAGATCGTGCCCCCCGGGCGGCACACATAGATCATCTCTCGGAGCACGTGCGCCCGGTCGTTTTCCAGCATCAGCATCTGCTTGGTACGATCGAGAATTGTATCGGGCTGAAATGGCGTGACGTGCGCCTCGAGCCCGATCGCGTCGATGCACTTCTCGGGACCTTTTCCATTCGTAAGTTCGTTGAGCCGCTCGAGCACGCTCTCCTCGTCGAAGTTGATGGTGAGGGCGCCGCCCGCTTCGGCCATGCTCAGGCGTTCAGGAATGCGATCGATAGCAACGACCTGCTTCGCTCCGAGGAGGATTGCGCTCCGGATCGACATTTGGCCGACGGGACCGCACCCCCACACCGCCACGGTGTCGGTGGGTTTGATGTCGCACTGCACCGCGGCCTGCCATCCGGTCGGGAAGATATCGCCCAGAAACAGCACCTGCTCGTCCGGGATTCCGTCGGGGACCTTGATGTGGGTTGCGTCGGCGTAGGGAACGCGGACGTACTCAGCCTGCCCGCCTGGATAACCGCCTGTCAGATGGGTGTAGCCGAACAGCCCCGCCGTGCTGTGCCCAAAAACTTTGTCAGCGAGATATTTTTTACGATTGGTCGTCTCGCAAACTGAGAAGTTGCCGGCCTTGCACTGCTCGCATTCACCGCAAATGATGGTGAATGGTATGACGATACGCTCGCCCTTCTTTAGCTTTCCATTCACGCCGCTGCCTACCTCAACGACTTCTCCCATCATTTCGTGGCCCATGATGTCGCCTGGGAGCATTGCCGGGATGAAGTTGTGGAAGAGATGAAGGTCCGAACCGCAAATCGCGCAACTCGTTACCTTTACAATCGCGTCTCGTGGATGCTCAATCTCGGGGTCGGTGACCGTGTCGCAACGAATGTCTTCCTTGCCATGCCAGACCAGGGCCCTCATCGTTATCTCCGTTCTGATTTGCCGCGGTTATGCTCACGCGAACAT
>JBJMTO010000042.1:0-2623 GCA_045811665.1 Bradyrhizobium sp. | reverse complement strand
GGCTACGGCGCGGTCGTGAACACGGCAAAGGTGACGGCCGGCGAGACAGTGGCCGTGATCGGGTGCGGCGGTGTCGGCATGGCTGCGATCAACGGCGCGCAGATCGCGGGCGCCGGCCGCATCATTGCCATCGACACCAATCCGGCCAAGCTCCAGCTCGCGACCAAGCTGGGCGCCACCGACATCATCAACCCCGCCGACGGCGACGTCGTGAAGCAGGTGCGCGATCTCACCAATGGCGGCGTGCATCATTCCTTCGAGGTGCTCGGCCGCAAGGAGACCGCCGAGCAGGCCTTCGGCATGCTCGCCTCGGGCGGCACGGCCACCATCGTCGGCATGATTCCGTTCGGTCAGAAGATCGAGCTGCATGGCTTCGACTTCCTGCGCGAGCGCAGGATCCAGGGCTCCTCGATGGGTTCGAACCATTTTCGCGTCGACATGCCCCGGCTGGTGGATTTCTACCTGCGCGGCCGGCTGCACCTGGAGGACTGGATCTCGGCCAAGCTGAAGCTCTCCGAGATCAACGAAGGGTTTGCCAACATGAAAGCCGGCAAGACGCTGCGCAGCGTGATCATGTTTGACAGCTGATAGCCGGATGAGGCGAGCCGATCAGGATTGAGGCAACCGGTCCGGGCCGGCCAAGTCGCAACGCGACTCTTTCAGGAGCAGCAGCGCCGCAGCTGTGACGAGACCCGTGGTGAGCAGGTACAGGGGCGATATGTTCAACCCGGGCCCTTCGAAAACCAGATAGGAGAACAATCCCGCGGTCGACGCGATGAAGCCGAGCCAGGCAAGCTTCGGAAAGCGAACTCCACGTTCGCCGCGCCAAAGATCAAGCACGAGGTAGTACACGAGAAGGCTGTTGCAGAGTGCCGCCGGCAGCACGCCCAGGACGATTCCGCTTTCGAACGCCAAATAGGATAACACGCCGTTGACCTGAGCCATCACCGCGAAGGGCACATAGCGCGGATTGAGGCAGGCGAGGCCGATCGACGCAAGCTCGAACGCGTAGAAATACCGCTCGTGCATCTTCGGGAGCAGATACGGCATGAGCATGAGCGATACACACGCGGCGAGCAGAATAAACTCCGGCCCCGCCCGTCGAGAGCGCGCGATGAAGATCGACAAGGCGAGCCCGCTCGCGGCCGCGAGCACCATGCCGACGGCGACTCCGATCGCGTACGGCATTCCGCCAGCCAACACCCAGACGTTCGCTGCGTTCATAGTGAGGCGATCGAAGGTGTGAGCCTGGTCCAAATAGACCGCGAACACGGACGCCAAGGATCTTCCGGCGACCAGAACCGGAATGGCGAGCACCACATAGATCCCGGGAACAGTGGCGAGCCATGCCAGGTGGATCCTGCGGCGCAGAATCATGCCGAGCACGAAGGGTCCCAGGAATACGCCCTGAGCCTTCACTGAAAAGGCCATCGCAAATGACGCAACGCCATTTCGGTCCCGCATGAACAGCGCCACGGAAACCAGCGTGAAGAAGGTCCAGATCGAATCACTCTCCGCCCACACTGCGCCGTTGAAGATCACCGTCGGTGCAAGCCAAACCGCGCAGAAGGCCAGGGAAGCGCGTAATGGCAGCTTTGTCGCTCGCCAGACGATCTGGGCCACAACGATCGCGCAGCCCAACTCGAATACTGCCGAGATCGCTTTCACATGGGAAAGTGGCTCGCCTAGCCAATCAAATCGGGCGGCAATCAGCAGGAGGTAGCTGTAGAACGGCGTATAGTTGGTAAAGGCTTCGGCCAGTCCAGCGACACCGTGATCGCGAGCAAAGACATACCAGGGGATCAGATGCTGAATGGCGTCGTCGGTCGCGTGCTTCCGGGCTAAGTAGCGGAGCACAAGCCCCACGAGTCCGCATCCGATCGCTACGACAATTGGGAGCCGCCAACTATTTGGCGGCGTCTTGTCCGCCTTGGCGTCATGACCGGGCCCGCGGATCGCGTCGTTTCCTAAAATCGCTTTTGTCACGCGAGCACTCGTGAGGCTCCATTTTCGTGACCTAACCTCTACGGGCCATCAATTCACAGTTGCATAACGTCTGGTTTCGCAGGTCTTAAGATTGCGGCGAAACGGTTGCTTGGTTAGCGAATGCTTTAGAGGAATTGACGCTCATCGAAAGGCCGCCAGGGGGAGGTAAGCCCGGCAAGACCAGATCTCGACCAGCCGATGAACTGCCCCGGGGCGTGATTGCGGAGGCGGGAGCGGAACTACCGCTGCAAATGTCGCGTAAAGATCCGCACCACATGTCCCCTGACCCGCGGCGCCTCGTCGTAGAGGTCTGAGGCGAGCCGCTCGATGGTCTCGCGCAGCGACAGGAATTGCGCCTGCCGCGCGCTGCTTTCGGTGCCCTGCATACCCGCAAGCTCGTCCATGGCGGCGTCGCTGATCTGGCACTGCACGACCTCGCCGTCGTTCAGCATGGTGAAGCGAAAGGCGAGCCGTTCGAGATCATGGCCAATGATCCTGTCGCGCATGAGTGGCATCAAGTCGTCCCGGTCGACCCCCGCGCCGAAAATGCCGAAAATCCCGCTGCTTGTCAGCAGCAAAGGCAATCCTTGCCTACTGGAACGCAACTTCGGCGAAACTGCGGAGCTTTCGCGAATGC
>JBJMTO010000041.1:0-5184 GCA_045811665.1 Bradyrhizobium sp. | reverse complement strand
ACCCCGATTCCGGTGGTGATCACGATCTACGCCGATCGTTCGTTCACCTTCGAGATGAAGACCCCGCCGATGTCTTTCTTTCTGAAGCAGGCAGCGAAAATCCAGTCCGGGTCGAAAGCTCCGGGCCGCGACAACGCCGGCAAGGTGACGAAGGCGCAAGTGCGCGAGATCGCCGAAAAGAAGATGAAGGACTTGAATACCGATTCCGTCGAGGCGGCCATGAAGATGGTCGAGGGCTCCGCCCGCTCGATGGGTCTTGAAGTTGCGGGGTAACAGGTCATGGCAATCGGAAAACGTTTGAAGAAGGCCCGTGAGGGCATCGATCGCGAAAAGCTCTATCCGCTCACGGACGCCATCAAGATGGTCAAGGAGCGGGCCACGTCGAAATTCGACGAGACCGTAGAGGTCGCGATCAACCTGGGAGTCGATCCGCGTCACGCCGATCAGATGGTGCGCGGCGTCGTGACCTTGCCGAACGGCACCGGCCGAACCTTGCGTGTCGGCGTGTTTGCGCGCGGCGCAAAGGCCGATGAGGCAACCGCGGCGGGCGCCGATGTCGTCGGAGCCGAGGATCTGGTCGCGAAAGTGCAGGCTGGCGAGATCGATTTCGATCGCTGCATCGCCACGCCCGACATGATGCCGTTGGTCGGCCGCCTCGGTAAGGTGCTCGGACCGCGCGGCATGATGCCGAACCCGAAGATCGGCACGGTGACCATGGACGTCGCCAACGCCGTCAAGGGCGCAAAGGGCGGGTCGGTCGAGTTCCGCGTTGAGAAAGCGGGAATCGTGCAAGCGGGGATCGGCAAGGCCTCGTTCTCGGAAGAGAAGCTCGTGCAAAACATCAAGGCGCTGGCCGATGCTGTCGCAAAGGCCAAGCCCGCCGGCGCCAAGGGCACCTACATCCAGCGCGTGGCGGTTTCCTCGAGCATGGGTCCGGGCGTGAAGGTCGAGCCGGGTACCTTGCTGGGCTGAGGCGGATTGCAGGATCGTACGGGGCGGGACGGGGAAACCCGTTCCGCCTTTTTGTCTTTGCCGTGAGGAAGTGAGCGATGCCCGAAAAGGTCCTGATCTATTCGCGCTTCCCGAAGGCGATGCTGCTGCGTATCGGCGAGCGGTTCGAGCTGTTGGATGTGGCTGGAAAAGCTCCGGGCGAGGTCTTCACGCCTGAGCAACTCTCGGGCATTCGCGCGCTGATTACCGCGGGCGGTACGCCCCTGAGCGGAACGACAATGGATGCAATGCCCTCGCTGCGCGCCATCGTTTGCTATGGCACCGGCTATGATGGCGTTGATCTTGCGGCGGCGGCTCAGCGCGGCATCGCGATCGGTCACAGTCCGGCGGCAAACGCGGCGGCGGTCGCCGACCTTGCCGTAACCTTGATGCTGGCCGCTACCCGACGGCTTCTGCCCGCGGACGATTACGTCAGGAGCGGAGGCTGGGCCTCGGCCAAGCCTTCACCGCTGATGCGCCCGCAGCCGGGCAACCCCGGCCGCCGCGTCGGGATCTACGGCATGGGTGAGATCGGTCGCAAGATCGCAGTACGCGTAGCGGCCTTCGAGGCCGAAGTCGCGTATTTCAGTCGCACGAAGCACGACTTGCCGTATCGGTACCTGCCGAGCCTTGAGGCGCTGGCCGAATGGTGCAGCGTACTCATGATTGCGGTTCGCGCAGGCACCGATACCCATCACGCGGTAGACGCCAACATCCTGGGCAAGCTTGGCGCTCAGGGATATGTGGTCAACATCTCGCGGGGCTCGGTGATCGACCAGGATGCGCTGGTAACGGCGCTGACGGAGGGGGCGATGGCCGGCGCCGGTCTCGACGTCTACGAGAGCGAACCGCATGCGCCGGACCGGCTCACGGCGCTTCCCAACGTGGTGCTTACCCCGCATCTCGGCGGTCACACCATCGAGGCCCACGCGGCCATGCAGGATTGTGTGATGGCCAATCTGGAGGCGTTTTTTGCTGGCAGACCGATGCCCCATCACGTCCGGAGCAACTGAATCCGGTCCGTTTGAGGCCGAATCTCGCCACGCCTGCATTAGGGCGAATTAGGGCTTGGCAAGCCGAAAAAGAGTCGATAGACAACCGTTTCCGGGCGTGCTGGCCGTTGCTGGCACGTCTGTGCTCGCATTCCGAAAACCCGATACGCCAGGAGATCATTCCTTTCAAGACATCCGCATGGATTGCTCGAAAGGAACGAAAACCCGTCGTTTTTGGATGGAGTGCAGCAGGGGTCTATCGGCTCTGCCGACAGCCCTGAATCCTGTCCAAGACTGCAGGCGCCCGCGTCGAAACTTCACGTTTCTACAAAGGCTTAATCGCACGGCCTGCATAGACGGGTGAAGACCGGAATTCGCTTACCGTCGCCAAAGGGGCGCCGCTAGCGGGGATTGGTTCGAACCTAGACACCCCGTCCCCCTGTTTGGGCACGGGAGGGCAGGCTTTTCAATATCGTTCTGCCCGCGCGTGTCCCAAGACCCCGGTCGAAGGACAGGTTCCGGCGGGACGGTGGGTGCAACCCGGCGGTCCTGCCATCAGGCAAAGGCCGCCAACCGGAGAGAGCTTGCTGTGGAAAGAGCGGCAAAAAAAGAGGCGGTCGAGACGCTGAACGGCCTGTTCAAGGCTACCAGCGTTGCGGTCGTGGCTCACTATTCCGGCCTTACCGTCGCCCAGATGCAGAGGCTGCGCATGCAGATGAAGCAGGCGGGTGCATCGGTAAAGGTCTCGAAGAATCGTCTCGCCAAAATCGCTCTTGAAGGCACCGACGTTGTTGCCATCGGCTCCCTGCTGAAGGGGCCGACCGTGATCGCGACATCAAACGATCCGGTAGCGGCGCCGAAGGTTGCCGTCGAATTCGCCAAGACGAACGAACGGTTCGTCATTCTCGGCGGCTCGATGGGTACGACGGTCCTGAATGTCGATGGGGTGAAGGCACTTGCCTCGCTGCCGTCGCTCGACGAGTTGCGCGGGAAGATTGTCGGCCTCCTGGTGGCGCCGGCGACCAAGATCGCTCAGCTTTCCACGGCGCCCGCAGCAAAGCTCGCGCGCGTGGTTCAGGCCTATGCCTCAAAGAGCGAAGCGGCCTGACGCCCTTCGCAAATTCAAACCTGGTTCGAACCAATACGCTTAAGGAAACAGATCAATGGCCGACTTACAGAAGATTGTTGACGACCTCTCGAGCCTCACCGTGCTCGAAGCTGCCGAACTTGCAAAGCTTCTCGAAGAAAAGTGGGGCGTGTCCGCTGCTGCCGCGGTAGCGGTCGCAGGTCCGGCCGGTGGCGGCGCTGCTGCGGCTCCCGTTGAAGAAAAGACGGAGTTTACGGTCGTTCTCGCCGGCGCCGGCGAGAAGAAAATCGAGGTCATCAAGGAAGTCCGCGCGATCACCGGGCTCGGCCTCAAGGAAGCCAAGGACCTGGTCGAAGGCGCGCCCAAGCCGGTCAAGGAAGGCGTCAACAAGGACGAAGCCGACAAGATCAAGGCTCAACTCGAGAAGGCTGGCGCCAAGGTCGAACTCAAGTAGCCACCAGCATCCCGGCAGCAAGGCATAGCCGAGCTCCGGGAGCTTCAAGACCACAAAGACGACGTGGCCCGGGCAATTCGGACCACGCGCTGTTACAGGCACTACACAGAAAAGTGTGGGGATTCGGGAAGTTACCCCTCGAAACTTCACGGTTGTTAGCCCATATCGGGATGACAGCACGAAAGCACGGTTGGCGGCGGAAACGGCAGCGTTTCTGCGCAAGCCGTTGGGAGATAGGCAATTTCGGGCTTTTGCAGTCCGTGAAACGATGGTTATGACGAGCGGGTGCGGTCAAGCGCCCCGCGCGTCCTTTTGCGTTTTGAAGGTCTGGCGCTTCGATTCAGGGCTTAATCCTGAAAAAGGCTGCCGGGGCTGATGAACGGACGAAATTCAACCCGGGGGCGGTGCCAATCGCGCTTCGGAAGGTTCGCCCCTAACGGGCGACGAAATGAGAGGCCACGATGGCGCAGCAGACATTCACCGGTCGAAAACGCGTTCGCAAGTTCTTCGGACACATCAAGGAAGTGGCAGAGATGCCGAACCTCATCGAGGTTCAAAAGGCGTCCTATGACCAGTTCTTGATGGTCGATGAGCCTGTGGGCGGCCGGCTGGACGAAGGGTTGCAGGCGGTATTCCGGTCGGTGTTTCCGATCTCCGATTTCTCCGGCACTTCGATGCTGGAGTTCGTCCGGTATGAGTTCGAGCCGCCCAAATACGACGTCGACGAGTGCCGCCAGCGCGGCATGACCTATGCAGCTCCGCTCAAGGTGACGCTGCGCCTGATCGTGTTCGATATCGACGAGGAAACCGCTGCGAAGTCGGTAAAGGACATCAAGGAGCAGGATGTCTACATGGGCGACATCCCGCTCATGACCATGAACGGCACATTCGTCGTCAATGGCACCGAGCGCGTCATCGTATCCCAGATGCACCGGTCGCCCGGCGTGTTCTTCGACCACGACAAGGGCAAGACCCATTCGTCGGGCAAGCTGCTGTTTGCGGCGCGCGTGATTCCGTACCGCGGCTCCTGGCTCGATATCGAGTTCGACGCCAAGGACATCGTGTTCGCGCGCATCGATCGCCGGCGCAAGATTCCCGTGACGTCGCTGATGTTCGCGCTTGGTCTCGATGGCGAAACCATCCTGAGCACCTTTTACAAGAAGATCATCTACAAGCGCACCAAGGATGGCTGGCGCGTGCCATTCGACGCTACCCGTTTCCGCGGCTACAGCACGATCAACGACCTGATCGATGCCGATAGCGGCAAGGTTGTGCTCGAAGCCGGCAGGAAGCTCACTGTTCGCGGCGCACGTCAGCTCCAGGAAAAGGGCCTGAAGGCGCTGCGGCTCTCCGATGAAGAATTGGCGGGCAACTATTTGGCCGAAGACCTTGTCAATCCCAAAACCGGCGAGATCTACGCCGAGGCGGGCGAGGAAATCACGGACAAGTTGCTGAAGTCGCTGAACGAGCACGGCTACAAGGAACTGCCGCTGCTCGACATCGACCACGTCAACGTCGGCGCGTACATCCGAAACACCCTGCACGCGGACAAGAACATGACGCGTGAGGACGCGCTGTTCGACATCTATCGTGTGATGCGTCCGGGCGAGCCGCCGACCATCGACTCCGCGCAGGCTATGTTCCAGTCGCTGTTCTTCGAC
>JBJMTO010000040.1:0-37134 GCA_045811665.1 Bradyrhizobium sp. | reverse complement strand
GACGGCCCGGTTGCGGTGGCCGACAGCGCCAGCGGCACGGAAAACCAGACGCTGACGATCAATGTGCTGGCTAACGACACCGACGTTGATGACGGCCATGTGTTCACGCTGAACACGGTGAGTGCGCCGAGCGGCAAGGGTACCGCCAGCGTGGTGGCCAACCAGGTGCAGTTCGTGCCCGGGACGGACTTCGACCATTTGGCGAAGGGCGCGGTCGAGCACGTGACGCTGAGCTACACGATGCAGGACCAGTTTGGTGCCACATCGAGCAGCACGGTGGATGTGACCATCACCGGCACCAATGACATCGCCACGATCACCGGCGACTTCAGCGGCGAGGTGAAGGAAGATGGCCCGCTGGCAACGGGTGGTAAGGTGACGGTTGCCGACGTCGATAGTGGCGAGGACCATTTCCTCGCTCCGGCGAACCTGATCGGGAAGTACGGCGTGTTCACGTTCAACGCCGATACTGGCGTTTGGGGCTACACGCTAAATTACGGGGCGGCGGAGACGCTCCCAACCGGTCAGGTTGCGCACGACAAGCTGACGGTGATGTCGGCGGATGGCTCGGATTCCAAGGTCATCGATGTCAGCATCACCAGCACCAACGACGCGCCGATAATTAAAGACGGAGTAGAAGCGCATCAGCCAAATCTTGCGGCAAAGAACGGTCAACTTGTCTTTGATGGCCAGTACTTTTTCGGAGACGACGATTTAAAAGTGAGCGATCCGGACGGTCTCCAGTTCGGGATAGCGATCGTCGGTCTCGATAACGCCGCCGGCTTTTGGGAATACAAAATTGCCGGCAGTGAGATCTGGCATGAAATCCCGGAAGTTCCGGAGGGCCAAGCCTTCGTCCTGTCGGCTACCGACAGCGTCCGGTTTATCGGTCCAGCCCGAGAATCCGCGGAAATGCTGCATTTTAGAGCCTGGGACGGAACGGACCATTCCGCCGATGCCACGTTAGTTACGTTGCCGTTACAGCCCGGTGGATCAACTGCATTCAGCACCGGAATATATACGGTCGGCGCGAAAAATAACGGACCCGCCGGCATCGCGGGGGAGCCGATAAACCTGGGCCTGGCCGACTCAGCTCTCGTCGGCCAGACCGTAACCGTGACCATCGGCGATCTTCCGTCGGATTGGATCATAAACGGCGGCACGCATAACGCCGATGGCTCCTGGACGGTGAAGACGACCGACGTTGCATCCCTGACCGTCACGACGGTGGCGTCCTTTACGGGGGCCGTCCTAATCAGCGTGACCGAAACAATGGTTCAGGCGGACGGGACGATAACCACGTTCTCGCTGAGCGATAACCTTGAGGCCTATGCTGCCGGCTCACCGATCTTCGCCTGGTCCGGTGACGATTTCCTTACGGCATCGAGCGGCAAGGACCTGCTGGTGTTCGCGCAGCCGATCGGTCACGACACCATCTACAGTTTCGATGTCGCTAACGATCAGATCGACCTGATCGCTTACGCAGATTTCGCCGGCTTCGCCGACGTTCAGGCGCATCTGAGCGAGGATGCCGCTGGAAATGCGGTGATCACGCTGGGCACCGGACAGTCGATCACGCTGGAGGGCGTGGATGAAGCCGCGCTCACGGACGTCAACTTCGTGTTCAATCAGACCGCGGTGCTCACCAACGCCGGTTTGATGACGATCGGCGACGGGGCATTCCTGCCGTTGAGCGGCACGATCAACAATAGCGGCGTCATCGAGCTGAACTCGAGCGGCCATGAGACCGACTTGCAACTGATTGAGCACGGCGTGACGCTCCAGGGCGGCGGCCAGATATTGCTGTCCGACAGCGATGACAACGTCATTTCAGGGACGAGCCCCGCGGTCACCCTCAACAACACAGACAACACGATCTCCGGAGCGGGTCACCTCGGCGACGGCGAACTGCGCCTGACCAATGCGGGCACCATCGATGCTGACGGCACCCATGTTCTCGCGATCGATACCGGAACAAACATCATAATCAATTCGGGTGTGCTGGAAGCCTCAGGCAGCGGCGGGCTGACGGTCGCGAGTTCGGTCGCAAACTCCGGCGTGCTGTGGGCCAATGGTGGCAGCCTCACTGTTCTTGGCGAAGTAACCGAGAACGGAGTTGCGCAGATCGACGGTGCTGGCACGCTGGATTTCGAAGCGGCATCGAGCGCCAACGTGATATTCGGTTCGGATGCCGCCGGCACCCTGAAGCTTGGCGACTCCTTCCACTTCACTGGCACTATTACCGGCTTCTCGGGCTCGGATACCATCGACCTTGCCAATCTGGAAGCCGCTACTGCCTCTCTCAGCTATCATGAGAACGCCACCGGGACCGGCGGGACGTTGAGGATTTCGGATGGGCTGCAAACGGTCGATCTCGCTTTCCTCGGCAGTTACTCGTCGGACAATTTCAGCCTCGCGGCGGACCAGGCCAAGGGTACTCTTGTCCACTACGTGCCGCACGACCTAATCGTGTAGCCAAGTTCCGTTCTCCGTGGCTTTCTGAATTGGGGCGCGGCTTGCGCAAGTCAGAGTGGCGCGTTGCAACCCGATGATGCGCGGTCTTGCGAGGCAGGCTGTTGCTTCCGGTCACCAGGCTGGCAGCGCAGACGTGATCAAATCGCCTTTACGTGATATCCACACTGCATGAAGCGACTTAGGATATTAAGGCGCTGGTTTGCGCGGAGGATAGGATACGCCAGACCGTTCTGCGTGGCGCTTCTGATCGCGCTTGCAGCGTTGCGGGCGGCCGATCCTGCTCCGGTCGAGGAGGTTCGCGCCAGGATCTTCGATAGCTTCCAAGTCATCGAACCCCGCGTGAAAACCGCCAAGCCCGTCATCATCGTCGACATCGACGAACGAAGCATCGCGAAAATCGGTCAGTGGCCGTGGTCGCGAACGCTAATCGCTGACATGGTCACCAACCTGACAAAGCTCGGCGCTGTCGTGATCGCGTTCGACGTTATTTTCGCCGAGCCCGACCGGCTCAATCCCGACGTGGCCGCCGATATATTTCGCAATCTCGACGAGGAAACGCGAGCGAAGCTGCGGGCGCTGCCGAGCAACGATCAGGTGTTGGCGGATGCGATGCGCCACTCCCGCGTCGTGATGGGCCAATCCGGACTCTCCGCACCCTCCGCGCAACTCGACACCACGCTTCCGGTGACGGGGCTGGCGATGCTGGGCGATGATCCCCAGAGGTTCATGTTCCAGTTCCCTGGACTGTTGCGCAACACGCCCATCCTGGAAAAGAATGCCGCCGGGCGGGGCCTTTTTACAATCAGGACCGAGCGCGACGGCATCGTCCGGCGAGTGCCCATGATCATGCAGGCGCAGGGCGCAACCCTGCCGTCCCTTAGCTTCGAGATTTTGCGGGTCGCTACCGGCACCGATACGATCTTTATCAAATCCGATAAAGCAGGGATCAAGAGCATTGCCGTAAAGGGCCTCGAGATTCCCACCGACCGCAACGGTCAGCTTTGGGTGCATTTCGCACCTCACGATCCGTCCATCTATGTCTCGGCCGTCGACTTGCTCGAAGGCCGGGTCAAGCCTGAGCTGGTTGCGCGCAAGCTGGTATTGATCGGGACTTCGGCGGTGGGCCTCCTCGACCTCAAAACCACGCCGATCGATCCGGTGATGCCGGGCGTGGAGATTCACGCACAGGTGTTGGAAAGCGCGCTCACCCGAGCTGTGCTCACGCAACCGAATTATGGTTTCGTCATCGAATTTTTTGCCGCAATCCTGTTTGGCATTCTGGTGATCATCTTTGCTCCGTTTTTCGGCCCGATTAGCCTCGCCGCAGTGGGCGGCCTGTTCGCATCGCTGCTGATCGGAACCTCCTGGTACTTCTACACGCAACATCGCTTGCTGATCGACTTCACCTATCCCTTGCTGTCGACGACTGCGATTTACCTGACGCTGATCTTCACCGCCTTCGTCCGCGAGCAGGCGCAGCGGCGGCAGATACGTTCGGCCTTTGGCCAGTACCTGTCACCCGCATTGATCGAACAGCTCGCTCAATCGCCGGAAAAGCTCGTGCTTGGCGGCGAGGAGCGTGAGATGACCATCATGTTTTCCGATGTCAGAGGTTTCACCACCATCTCTGAATCGTTCAAACATGATCCGCAGGGCCTTACGACGCTGATGAACCGCTTCTTGACGCCTCTGACAAACGCGATCCTGGATCGCAAAGGAACGATCGACAAGTACATGGGGGACGCCATCATGGCGTTCTGGAACGCGCCGCTGGAGGACAAGCAACACCAGCTCAATGCCTGCGAAGCCGCGATCGACATGCTGGAGCGTATCGATGTGCTGAACCAGCAGCGCGCGATCGAAGCCAAGGAGAACGATCAGGCTTTCATTCCGATCAACGTAGGCGTCGGCCTGAATACCGGGGTGTGCGTGGTCGGCAACATGGGATCGGACCTGCGGTTCGACTATTCCGTTCTCGGCGACAGCGTCAATCTCGCCTCGCGCCTGGAAGGTCAATCCAAGGAATATGGTTTCCCGATTATCGTCGGCTCTAGGACGGCGCTCGCGGTCAAGGACAAGTTCGCAATTCTCGAGCTCGACTTCATCATGGTCAAAGGAAAGAAAGAGCCCGAGGTCATCTATGCCATAGCAGGGCGCGAGGACACCGCTAACTCCGGCCGCTTCCAGCGCCTGCGTAACCTCACCATCGAGATGCTGGCCTGCTACCGCAGCCGCGATTGGGAGGGCGCGCTCGCCGCGATCGAGCGCGGTCGCCGCACCGACGAGGCGGGAGCGCTGGAGTTGCTTTATAACCTCTATGAGGCGCGCATTCACGGCTATCAAAACAGCCCGCCGCCGGAGGACTGGAACGGCGCCTTCGCGCTACTGACAAAGTAGAGTAACCGGCTTCGGAGGCCGTTGGGCGGGACATGACGCCGCGTGCTATATGGGCAACCGAGGCTCGGCCCAGCAGAAGGAACCCGTCCCCAATGACAAGACCAACGGCCAAGGAGATCAAGGCGATGGCTGACGTGGCGGGGCTGCCCGTCAGCGCCGAGGTGGCGACCCGCATCGCCAATTCCATCGGGCCTGCATTCGAGGGTTTTGCTCCGGTGGCCGGCACGCTGCCGTTCGACCTGGAGCCCGCGACCTTTCTTCTCGTGCAACTTCCGAAGGCATCGAAACAATGAGCGGCGAACCGGCATTGCTGTCGCTGACCGCCGTCGCGCAAGCGATCGCGCAAAAGCGGCTGTCGTCGCGCGAGGTCACGCAATCTTGCCTGGAGCGCATCGCCAAGTGGCAGCCCCGCCTCAATGCGTTCATGGCGATCGAGGCCGAAGCGGCGCTTTCGGCGGCCGACATGGCGGATAAGGCGCTTGCAGATGGCAAACCAAAGGGCCCGCTGCACGGAGTGCCGTTGGCGCACAAGGACATGTATTACGACGCCGGCAGGGTGGTCACCTGCGGCTCCAGCATTCGCCGCGAATTCGTTGCGACCACGACCTCGACTGCTTTGAAACGTCTCAAGGACGCTGGCACCATACGTCTTGGTTCGCTGCAAATGGCCGAATTCGCCTATGGTCCGACCGGCCACAACAGCCATTACGGGCCGGTGCACAATCCGTTCGGCCTCGATCACATCACCGGCGGCTCATCGTCGGGATCGGGTGCGGCCGTCGCGGCGCGGCTGACTTTCGCGGCGCTGGGTTCAGACACCGGCGGCTCGATCCGCATGCCCGCGCATTTCTGCGGTGTCACGGGAATGAAGACAACCTACGGCCTGATCAGCCGGGCCGGTGCGATGCCGCTGTCACAGTCCCTCGATACGGTCGGGCCGCTCGCCCGTTCGGCCGAGGACTGCGCGCTTCTGCTTGGACTGATGGCGGGTGCGGACCCGGAAGACCCCACCGCAGCCGTGAGGCCGGTGCCCGACTACGCGGCCACGACACGGGATTCTATCAAGGGACTGCGCATCGGCATCCCCCATGGTTTCTATGTCGATGATCTCGATCCCGAAGTGGCTGAAGTGCTGGACGCCACCATCGACGTGTTCAAGCGAGAAGGCGCGGAAGTGGTCAAGGTCGAACTGCCGGACCAGCGCCAGCTAGCCGCGGCATGTCAGCTTGTTCTCGCCGTCGAAGCCGCCGCATTTCACAAGCGTTGGCTGATCGAACGGCCGCAGGATTACGGCCCGCAGGTTCTGATGCGGTTGCAGAACGGGCTTGCGGTTCCGGCGATCTCCTATGTTGAAGCGATGCGCTGGCGCGGTGCGGCGCTGGCTGCGCATAACGCCGCCGTCGCGGGCGTCGACGCCGTGGTCGCGCCCGTGGCGCCGGTCGCCGCCCCCACCATCCTCGAGAGCGACATAGGCGCTAGCCCGGATGCGGAAGCCGTTATCCAGCGGCTGACCCGGTTTACGCGCCCGATAAATTATCTCGGCTTGCCGTCGCTCGCGATCCCGGCCGGATTCACGCGCCGAGGCCTTCCCGTCGGCATGCAACTGATTGGCCGCTCGTTCGAGGAGGCGATGTTGCTGCGAATCGGCGCAGGCTTTCAGCGCGCCACCGATTTTCACGAGCGGGTGCCGGCATTCGCATGACCAACGCGTGTAGCGCCTGCCGCCCAACGCTGAAGTTTGCCCAGCGCGCAGCGCTTGCGTGCCGCTGATTAGCTTTCTTTCAGTGGACGAAGGCGCGACGGCCGTAGCGTATAGGGAGAAACCAGTCGTCACCTCGAGCAATTCTCGATAGCGTCGTCGCGCGAGATGCGAGCGTCGGGGGGTTGGTCTCATGCGAATGTCCAATGAAAGCATTCTGGTTATCTTGTTCGTTGGGCTGGTCGCGGGGTGGCTAGCCGGAAAGATCGTGCGTGGCACCGGTTTCGGCATCATCGGGGACATCCTGGTCGGTATCGCCGGCGCGCTGGTCGCCAGTTTCCTGTTTCCGAAACTGGGCGTCCATCTCGGCAGCGGCCTGGTATCGAAAATCATCTATTCCGCCATAGGCGCCATCGTGCTGCTATTGCTGGTGCGGCTGGTTCGAGGCCGCGGCCGCTTCTGAGGCGCAAGCCTGCGATGTCGGTCGTGCTGCTGCCATCTCCGAAACCGGCAATCCCGGCAGATTAGGGTATCCGCGAGCCGTTGTTCCCGTGCCCGGGGCATGCGGCGGCGAGGAGTTTTCCAACGGCGTTTACGTTAACGCGACCATCAATAGACGATAGCTTGAAATATCAGTAGAATGCGCCGTTGCGTCCCCTCCGCGCGGGTCAGGCGCGCGCATCCCGCTGGAAGAGATCAGAATTGATGTCAGCCGTTGCCGGTGTCCGGCGTTCCGAACTCGGTGACGCGCTACGCGCCTGCCGCAGCGCGTTCATCGGCGTGGGCGCCATGAGCTGCATGATCAATCTCCTCTACCTGACCGGCTCGATATTCATGCTGGAGGTTTACGATCGGGTGCTTCCAAGCCGGAGCATTCCGACGCTGGTCGGTCTGGCCATCCTCGCCGGTGGATTATACATCGCGCAAGGCAGTCTCGACCTGATCCGGGGACGAATTCTCGGCCGCATCGGGACCTCGCTCGACGAAGCCCTTAACGCGCGAGTGTTCGACAGCGTCGTGCGCCTGCCGCTGATGGTGGGCGGACGCAATGAGGGCCTGCAGCCGCTGCGTGACCTCGACAACATACGTTCTTTTCTTTCCAGCATGGGTCCGGGCGCGCTGTTCGACCTGCCATGGTTGCCGTTCTATCTGGCGATCTGCTTCGCATTCCACGTCTTGATCGGCGTGACCGCACTTGTCGGCGCGATCATCCTGGTCAGCCTCACGATATTGACTGAATATCTGTCGCGCGACCCGGCTCGCGAGGCGATGGGTTTGGCGGCGCGCCGAAATGATCTTGCGGCCAGCAGCCGTCGCAACGCGGAAGTGCTGGTGGCGATGGGAATGTCAAAGCGGCTGACCCAGCGCTGGAGCACCGCCAACGCGAATTATCTCGCGGGCAATCAGCGCGCCAGCGATGTCGCAGGTGGGCTGGGTGCCGTTGCAAAGGTTCTGCGCATGACCTTGCAGTCGGCGGTGCTTGCCGTTGGCGCCTATCTCGTGATTCACCAGGAGGCCACTGCCGGTATCATCATCGCGGGCTCGATCCTGAGCGCACGGGCGTTGGCGCCGGTCGACCTCGCCATCGCGCATTGGAAGGGGTTCGTCGCCGCGCGGCAGAGCTGGGAGCGACTCAACCGACTGCTCGGATCGATGCCCGCGCCGCTCGCACAAACCTTGCTGCAGAACCCATCGAGCCGCCTGTCCGTCGAAGGCGTCAGCATCGTGCCGCCGGGCGACCAGAAGGTAATCGTGCAGGACGTCACCTTCGCGCTTGAGGCAGGCAATGGCCTCGGCGTTATCGGCCCAAGCGGCTCGGGCAAATCATCGCTGGTGCGTGCGCTGGTGGGCGTATGGCAGCCGGTGCGCGGCAAGGTACGACTTGATGGCGCCGCGCTCGATCAGTGGTCGCCCGACGTGCTCGGCTGTCATGTCGGTTATCTGCCGCAGGATGTCGAACTGTTTGCCGGCACGGTGGCCCAGAATATTGCCCGGTTCGATCCGGATGCCAGTGCCGACGCGATCATCGCAGCCGCAAAGGAAGCGGGCGTGCACGAGATGATCATCAAGATGCGGGAAGGCTATGACACCCAGATAGGCGAGCAGGGTAGCGCGCTGTCGGCGGGGCAGGCGCAACGCGTGGCGCTCGGGCGGGCGCTGTATGGCAATCCGTTCCTCATCGTGCTCGATGAGCCGAATTCGAACCTCGACACAGAGGGAGATGAGGCCCTGACGCGCGCGGTTCGCGGTGCACGCGAGCGCGGCGCCATCGTCGTCATCGTTGCTCATCGGCCAATCGGGATCGAGGCGGTCGACCAGCTTCTTGTGCTCAAGGACGGCCGCGTGCAGGCTTTCGGTCCCAAGGAATCCGTTCTCGGCCAGGTGCTGCAGCGAGTGTCTCCGCCCTCGCCGATCAAGATCGTTTCCGACGCAGGAGTCTCCAAATCATGAGCGGCAACGGCACGGATGGAGCGCAGCAATCGATCCGGGTTCACTTGATCGTGGGCCTCGCCATCGTCCTCGTACTGGGCGGCGGACTGGGCGGCTGGGCCGCCACCGCCGAGATTTCCGGGGCGTTGATCGCGCCGGGATCCGTCGTCGTCGAATCGAATGTCAAGAAAGTGCAGCATCCCACCGGCGGCGTCGTGGGCGAGGTCCGGGCGCGGGACGGTGACGTGGTCAACGCCGGCGACATAGTCGTGAGGCTTGACGATACCGTCACCAAGGCGAGCCTTGCGATCGTCACCAAGAACCTCGACGGGCTGTGGGCTCGGGCCGCGCGGCTGCAGGCCGAACAGCAGGGCGTGGACCAGATACTGTTTCCCAGGATGCTTCTCGACCGCGCCGCTGATCCAGACGTCAAGACCGTGATCGCGAGCGAGACCAAACTGTTCGACGTTCGCGTCAACGGCAGGGTCGGACAAAAGGCGCAATTGCGCGAGCGGATCACGCAACTGAATGAGGAAATCGCCGGGCTCTCGGCACAAGAGAGAGCCAAGGACCAGGAGATCGCGCTGGTCGAGAAGGAACTGCGCGGCGTTCGCGATCTCTACGAGAAGCACCTCGTGCAAATCTCGCGACTGACCACGCTCGAACGCGACGCCGCCCGGCTCAATGGCGAGCGGGCGCAATACATCGCCTCGCGCGCTCAGGCGAGGGGCAAGATCACCGAGACCGAATTGCAGATCATCCAGGTCGACAAGGACATGGTCAGCGACGTCTCAAAGGATCTGCGCGAGACCAACGACAAGGTCGGCGAATTCGTCGAACGCAAGGTCACGGCCGAAGATCAGTTGCGGCGTGTCGATATCCGCGCGCCTCAGCACGGCATGGTGCTGCAATCGAGCGTGCACACGGTGGGCGGCGTGATCACCGCCGGGGACGCCATCATGATGATCGTTCCGCAAGCCGATGATCTTCAGGTCGAGGCCAAGGTCAATCCGCAGGACATCGACAAGCTGCAGATCGGCCAGAAGACGCTGCTGAGGCTTTCGGCGTTCAACCAGCGCACCACGCCGGAATTGAACGGGGTCGTCAGCCGGGTTTCGCCTGACGTCACGACCGAGCAGCGCACCGGACAGTCCTACTACACGATCCGCGTCTCGATGGCCGCTCAGGAAATCGCGCGGCTTGGCGACGTGAAACTGATCCCCGGCATGCCGGTCGAAGCCTTCGTGCAAACCGGCGATCGCACCATGCTGTCTTATCTGGTCAAGCCACTCAGCGATCAGTTGAAGCGCACCTTCCGTGAGCGGTGAAGGCTGCAAACCGGGCAGCATTGCCCATCATGAAAAAGGGCCGGGATCATGGACCCGGCCCTTCTTTTGCGTCAGCGCGAAAGCTCAGGCCGCCTTCATCAGGCCTTCCTTCGTGAGGGCTTCCTGCACCTTCGGGCGTGCCGCGACCCGGGCCTTGTAGGCCAGAAGGTTGGGCAAGCCGGAGAGGTCGAACTTCATGCGATCCGCCCAGGAAAGCATCGTGAAGAGGTAGCCATCCGCGACAGTGAACTGCTTGCCCATCACGTAGTCACGGCCGGCCAGCGCGCCATCGACATACTTGAACTTGCTCATCACCCTGTCCTTGAAGAACGCCTTGGCGTCGTCGGCGAGCACCGGGCTGAACATCGGGCCGAAGTTCTTGTGTAACTCCGTGGTGATGAAGTTGAGCCACTCCTGCAGCTTGTAGCGCTCGGCGCTGTCGCGGCCGGGCGCAAGGTTCTTGGCTGAGGCTTTGTCGGCAATCATCTGGACAATGACCGGCCCTTCGGTCAGGAGTTCGCCATTGTCGAGTCCGAGCGCCGGTACCTGGCCCTTCGGATTTACCTTCAGGTAATCATCGCCGTTCTCGAGCTTCTTCGCTTTCAGATCGACCTTGACCAGTTCGTAGGGAAGACCGGCTTCCAGCAGGGCAATGTGGGGGGAGAGCGAACAGGCTCCGGGCGAATAGTAAAGTTTCATACGATTTCCTTCTCTGGGATCATGGCCATGCTGGCTCAAGGATTAAATGCATCTGCATCGAATAGTCAAGATTGATGCAGCTGCATTTATTGCGCTACAGTGATCCCGCACACTTTGTGGATTAGCAATGAAACGCAAACCATCGACCGAGGCGACAGCCGCGTGGATCCGCCTGATGCGAGTTCAGAGCCGGGTGCTCGATGCCGTCGAGCAGGAGCTCAAGAAGGCTGGCTTCCCGCCGCTGGCGTGGTATGACGCGCTGCTCGAATTGTCGCGCGCGCCCTCTGGCGAGATGCGTCCGGTCGAGCTGGAAAAGCAGATGCTGCTGCCGCAATACTCGACCTCCCGGTTGATCGATCGGTTGGTGGACGAAGGACTGGCCGCGCGCCGCGAATGCAAGATCGACAAGCGCGGCCAATTCGTCGAAATCACCGAGGCTGGACGCGAGCTGCAGAAGAAGATGTGGACCGCGTATTCCGCCGCCATCGAAAAGCACGTTGGCTCGAAATTGTCCGATGCCGACGCCGCGAGGCTCTGCGGTTTGCTCGACCGGCTGGGCTGCTCATGCGGCGAAGCCCAAGCGCTGGCCGTGAGAGACGGCACGCCCGCCCGATGATATTGTCTTCAAAACTCGCAATCTCGCACGTCAGCGTTCGCGGGCATTCCGTGCACCGCGCGCGTTGGGTGCAGACGCCCCACATTCGGAACTTGCATGGCGCGTGACCAGATCGATATGACGCCGCTGCAATCGCGCGACGAGTTGGTGGCGTGGCTGGCAGCCGGCGTGCGTCCCGCTTCCGAATTCCGGATCGGCACCGAACACGAGAAAACGCCGTTCACGCTGGAAGGCCATCGACCCGTACCTTACGAGGGCGCGCGCGGCATTGGCGCGGTGCTCGAAGGCATGCAGCTCTTGCTCGGGTGGGAGCCGATCATGGAGCGCGGCAACATCATAGGCCTCTATGACGTGACCGGAGGTGGGGCGATTTCGCTGGAGCCGGGCGGACAGTTCGAACTGTCGGGCGCGCCGGTCGAGAACGTCCATCAGACACAGTCCGAGCTGATGGCGCACCTGGCGCAGGTGCGCGAGGTCGCCTCGCCGCTCGGCATTGGTTTTCTCGGGCTGGGGATGACCCCCACATGGTCGCGGGCCGTGATTCCGTCGATGCCCAAGGGCCGCTACCAGATCATGACCCGGTACATGCCGAAGGTCGGCCGATACGGTATCGACATGATGTACCGGACCTGCACGGTGCAGACCAACCTCGACTTTTCCTCCGAAGCCGACATGGTCAAAAAGCTCAGGGTGTCGGTGGCGCTCCAGCCGGTTGCAACGGCGCTGTTCGCCAACTCGCCGTTCACCGACGGCAAGCCCAACGGTTTCCTCTCGTTCCGGTCCGAGATCTGGCGGGACACCGACAACGCCCGCGCCGGGATGATCCCGTGGGCGTTCGAGGATGGCATGGGGTTCGAGCGCTGGGTCGACTATGCGCTCGACGTCCCCATGTACTTCGTCAAGCGCGGCGAGTCCTACGTCGATGTCGCGGGATCGTCGTTCCGCGACTTCTTTGCGGGCAATCACGCGGCGTTTCCCGGGGAGCGTCCGACCCTGTCGGACTGGGCTAATCACCTTTCGACGATATTCCCCGAGGTGCGACTGAAGCGCTATCTGGAGATGCGCGGGGCGGATGGCGTGCCATGGGGCAGGTTGCCGGCGCTGCCTGCGTTCTGGGTCGGCTTGCTTTATGACGATAGCAGCCTTGACGCCGCATGGGACATCGCCAAACGTTGGAATGCGCAGGAACGTCAGGCATTGCGCGACGACGTGCCGCGGCTCGGCTTCAAGGCGAGGATCCGCGACCGCTATCTATTCGAGATCGCAAAGGAGTGCGTCGCGCTGTCGCATTCCGGTCTGCGCCGCCGCGCCCGCATCGATCAGTTCGGCCATGACGAGACCCGTCACCTTGAACCGCTGGAGCGGATTATCGCGTCAGGACGCACCCCAGCCGAGGAGATGCTGGAGAAGTTTCATGGACCCTGGAATGGTTCGGTGGAGCCGGCCTACGACGAATACGCGTTTTGAGGGGCCGGCCGTATTCGCCGACAATCGCCGCCGTATTGCGCAGATGCTCGAACAGGGCCTGTTTGCATCTGGAGCGCCGTTCATCCGGCGTACATGTTCGTGGCGATCAAATGGCCGTCCGCGGACGGCGCCGTGTTCAATAAGTTGAAAGCAATCGCAAATGTCGGGAGCCCGCCTGATCAGAGCGTGTCTGGTTACGCTCGCATTTATGGCACCTGTTGGCGCTACGTCACCCGCGCAGGCGCAAGCCAATTTCGATCGCCCCGGCAGTGATTATCAGCGCTCGCCGGTGTTATCGGGCGATCCGGCCGACTGCGCGCTGGTGTGCGAGCGCGACCGGCATTGCCGGGCATGGAGCTTCAACTATCCGACCGACGTCATTGGCGGGGCGGTGTGTTGGCTCAAGAACAGCGTGCCCGCTCGCACCCAGGACAGTTGCTGCGTTTCCGGCGTGCGCGGCGCCGGGGTTGTGGAGCCGCGCAACGGCGCGGTCGAGACCTCCATCGATCGCTCGGGCGGCGATTACCGCAATTTTGAAATCAAGGGCGGCGACGGCGAAGAGCCCTGCAAGGCGGCTTGTGTCGGCGACAACAAATGCCGGGCATGGACCTATGCTCGACCGGGATATGTCGGGAAGGCAGCGCATTGCTTCCTCAAAAAGGATATCAAGCCGCCGCGGCGCAAGGCCGGTTTTATTTCCGGCGTGGTAAGATAGTTGGCGTCACGAATCTCTGATTATGCATCGCCCGCCGATGAAGCCGCCATCATTGGAGCGCTGGCGATGACGGTGAGTTCGGGCCAGAGGCGCTTCCACCGGCTTGCCTTGGCGGCGTAGCTTTCAGGCGAGAAATTAGGACTGAGATTTGCACGCACGATCAATCCGGCGATGTCGGAAAACCCATGCGGCGCATACACCTCGTAGCCGTGCTTGGCGCGGCGAATTCCGACTTGAGTATTCCGCGTCAAGAAGCGGTCGATGCCTTCTGTCGAAGATCGCAACGCCGGCTACGCAATGCCGTGCTTCTGCGGGTACCAAAGATGCACGCGCGCTTGATTGCGGACTTCAATGCGAACGCCAAGGTGTGCGAACCGGCCCTGTAAATTCCGGATCACCGCGTCTTCGGCCTGCCATGAGGTGTCCGCGTCGAAATAGAATACATCGTAGTCCTCGATGCCGTAATGGAGCGCGCGGCCGGTGAGTACATTCCACGCCGTCTGGACCAGGCAGCCCGCCACGATCCACGCATCCGGGAGCGCCAGTACGGACAACTCATCGGCAATGGCTTGATTGACCGGGTTTCGCAAGGCGGCCGTCAGAAAAGCGTCTGCATCCATCGGCGTGCGCTTCTGCGATGAGCCTTAATGCACCGCGGTGAAAAACCGCGCCATTCGAAAACCGGAGAGCCAGGTCGATACCGGCTGGTGTCGGATGCCGAGATCCCAGGAAGCGATGACCGCGTCGGCGCGGCCCACGAGGTCGTCCATCGGGAGCAGGCCTACGCCGCCGTCGCGCACCGGTACGCGGCTATCGGCGGAATTGTCGCGGTTGTCGCCCATCACGAACAGCCGGTCTTCCGGCACCACCACTTCGGCGGTGTTGTCGAGCTGGCCATTGTCGCGCAGCTTGAAAATCGGGTGGGTGGCGCCGCCCGGCAGCGTTTCAAGGTAGCGGAAGGCGGGCACCACGCCACCCTTCTCATTTTCCGCCTCGCCTACGCCATCAGGCTTCAGCTCGGCGGCGTGACCGTCAATGAAGAGCCGGCCCTGCCGGATCTGGACGCGGTCGCCGGGCAGCCCGACCACGCGCTTGACCCAGGCTTGCGACCGGTCGCCCGGCCAACGGAATACGACAACGTCGCCGCGCTTCGGCGTCTGTGCGAACACCCGCCCGGTCTCGAGCAGGTCGATGTGGATCGGCAGCGAGGCACTGCTGTAGCCGTAGGCGAACTTCGTGGCCAGCAGGGCGTCTCCGATCTGCAGCGTCGGCTCCATTGAGCCTGATGGCACGTAGAACGGCTCGGCCAGGGCGCCTTTCGCGACAAAAACCACCAGCACGACCCCGACCAGCTGCATCAGCTGGGAGCTCCAGCTCGCAGTCTTCGGGGCCGTTCCGTTGTCGATGGTCATCCGCCGGTGCCTCCAACCGTTATCCGCTCCATCCGCAGCGTGGGCTGGCCGACGCCTACCGGCACGCCCTGGCCGTTCTTGCCGCAGGTGCCGATACCGGTGTCCAGCGCCAGATCGTTGCCGACCATCGTAATGCGGTGCAGGTCGGTCGGGCCGTTGCCGATCAGCATCGCGCCCTTGAGCGGCGCGCCCACCTTGCCGTTCTCGATCTTGTACGCCTCGGTGCACTGGAACACGTACTTCCCGGACGTGATGTCGACCTGGCCGCCGCCGAAATTGGCAGCATAGATGCCGTTCTTGACCGAGGCGAGGATTTCGGCGGGGTCGCGCTGCCCGGCGAGCATGTAGGTGTTGGTCATGCGTGGCATCGGCACGTGCGCATAGCCCTGGCGACGGCCGTTGCCGGTCGGTTTCATGTTCATCAGCCGGGCGTTCTGGCGATCCTGCATGTAGCCGACGAGGATACCGTCCTCGATCAGGACAGTGCGGTTGGTCGGCGTGCCCTCATCGTCCATGGACAGCGAGCCGCGCCGTGACGCCAGGGTGCCGTCGTCCACCACGGTGACCCCCTTGGCCGCAACCTGCTGGCCCATCAGGCCGGCGAACGCGGAGGTCTGCTTGCGGTTGAAGTCGCCCTCAAGCCCGTGACCGACCGCCTCGTGCAGCATCACGCCGGGCCAGCCGGCGCCGAGCACGACATCCATTTCACCGGCCGGAGCGGGGACGGATTCCAGATTGACCAGCGCTTCGCGGATCGCGCCGTCAGCCGCCTCGCGCCACGCCTTGGCGTCGATGAAGCGCGCGTACCCTTCGCGGCCGCCATAGCCCTTGCTGCCGCTTTCCTGACGGTCGCCTTGTCCTGCGACCACCGAGATATTGACGCGCACCAGCGGTCGGATATCGCGATAGGTTTCACCATCGGGGCGCAGGATTTCGACCACCTGCCACGTCGCTCCCAAGCTGACGGTGACCTGCCTTACTCGCGGGTCTTTATCCCTGACATACGCGTCAATTTCGGCAAGCAGCTTGATCTTGCTCTCGAATCCGGGCGCCTCAAGCGGATTGTCGTCGCCATACAGGCGCACATTGGTGTGCGCGGGAGGTGCGGCAAAGGTGCCGCTGTAGCCGCCACGCACCGCATGCACCGCATCGGCGGCGCGGATCAGCGCGGGGAGCGAGACATCGGAGGAATGCGCGTAACCAACCGCATCGTCCTTTACCGCGCGCAGCCCAAACCCCTGCGAGGTGTCGTAGGTGGCCTGCTTCAGCCGGCCATTGTCGAACATCAAGGCCTCGGTTTGGCTGTACTCCAGGAACAACTCGCCATCGTCAGCGCCGGCAAGCCCGCGCGCGATCTCGTTGCGCACCGAGTTGCGGTCGAGATTGGCGCGGTCGAGCAGGGAGGTGGTGGGGTTCATGAGGGCTCCAATGTGGTGCTATCGCTGACGGCGGACGCGGCGACCCATTGCCACGGATTTTCGGCAGTTGAGCAAAAACCCGCGCCGGGTCCTGTGACGACGCCGTAACTCCTGGGTCTGGTCGCGGCTCACGCCAGCGCTGGCCGGAACGACCATCGCTTGAACATAGGCATGATTGCCGCAAATGGGAGGGGCGGCTCAGGGGAGCTTGTCATACCCTTCGCCAAGGCCGTTCAAACTGAGCGGGAAACCGATGCCCTCTTCGGGGGTTTCGAAGATGATGAAAGTCGCGGTCTTGGCGGCGCGGAATTGTCCGAGCAGCTTGTCGTCCATCACCACCTCGGCAACGCAGCCGTTCGGCAGGCAGCGCACGAAGCCGGCGCGGCCGACATCGGCGTTGTCGAGCTTCAGCCCCAGTCCCGAGGGTAGCAACACACCCAGGGGCGCCACCACGCGCATCAGCTTGCTTTTCTGATCGGCTGTTTTCAGCACGATGACCGTCAGCCCGGCGTTGGAGCGGTCTTCGGCGACCACGCTCTGGATCAGGGCGCATTGTTCGCCTTGGGCGCCGGGCGGAGTGTCGCAGCGGATCTGCCAGTCGCCATGGACCGAGCGCACCGCGCCTTGCGCGCCGGCAGCCCCGGTAGTCGCGAGCAGCACCGCGCTGGCGACGCCGATGGCTCTCAGAGGCGCTTGCCACCCGCGGATCACGCGTGCACGCGGATCCCTGGGCGTCGCGCCGCTTGTCGGCCGGTGTTTCGAACGCCCCATCCGGGTCGATCCCTTGATATGCGCCTGGGTGTCGGTCCAAACCGGGACTGATACCGCAATGACGGCGTCTTGAAGGCGGGCTCCAACCACGCTTGCGCCGGAATGGGCCGCTCCGCAACACAACGAATCAGGTTGCCCTGAAGCAACCCGCCTGTGCCTACATCGCGCCATCCGACTGTCAAGCGCCCCTGGGGTGCGAAAGTGCCGACATTGCCTGATTTGACAGGAAAATGTGCGATCGTCCAACTGGCAAACCGGCCTAAATCCCGCGTCCCACTACTGCATTGCGACAGGCTGCGAATTATGGTTTGAGAGGCTGGATTTCGGCGTTCTAGCGATCTGGTCCTGGTGCTTCTAGAGTGCCTTCGACGGCCGTTTGTCAGGAGGCGGATCGCACAGCATTTGTTGCCGACCGGCGCAATGCTTTTTGGTTTTTATCATGGGAGCGGGAGCGGCATGAAGGTGTCGAAGGGCCAAATCGGCCGGCGGTTGGCGGGATTAGCGGTCACCGGCATTGCGCTGGTCGCCGGCGGGGCGGCATTCGCCGAGCTGGGACAGCCCGCAGCTTGGGAATACACGCTTCAGGAAGCGGCGACACCGGTGATGGAGAGCATCTCCTGGTTCCACAACATGCTGCTCTGGATCATCACCGTCATCACGCTGTTCGTGCTGGCGCTGCTGGTCATAGTGGTGGTGAAATTCAATGCCAGGGCCAATCCGGTGCCCTCGCGCACCACCCACAACACCCTGGTCGAAGTGGCGTGGACGCTTATTCCGGTGCTGATCCTGGTCGGCATCGCGGTGCCGTCGTTCCGGCTTTTGTTCGAGCAGCTCGACATCCCCAAGGCCGATCTCACCGTGAAGGTCACCGGCAAGCAGTGGTACTGGAGCTACGCTTATCCTGACAACGGCAAGTTCGAATTCGATTCGTTGTTGGCGCAGGACAAGAAACCAAGGCTGCTCGGAGTCGACAACGAGATGGTCGTGCCGGTGAACAAGGTTGTGCGGGTCCAGACCACGGGCGCCGACGTGATCCATTCCTTTGCCGTGCCGGCGTTCGGCATCAAGATCGATTCCATTCCCGGCCGTCTCAACGAGACCTGGTTCAAGGCCACCAAGATGGGCATGTTCTACGGGCAGTGCTCGGAGCTTTGCGGCAAGGACCACGCCTTCATGCCGATCGCGGTGCGAGTGGTGAACGATCAGGAATTTGCGGCCTGGGTGGAGGCGGCAAAGAAGAAATATGCAGCCAACCCGGCGAATTCGTTCGCCTCGGCGGGCGCAGCGGCGCAGTAAGCGGCAGCTTTTCAGCGCAAGCCAACTGACAAGGGCGACGGGACCGCAAGGTCCGAGGACTGCAAGCAGGATTTGAAAATGGCAACGACCGCGGCTCATACCCATCACGCTCATGACGACCATGCGCACGACCATCCGACCGGATGGCGGCGTTTCGTCTATTCGACCAATCACAAGGACATCGGCACCATGTACCTGGTGTTCGCGGTCATCGCGGGCGTCATCGGCGCGGCGATGTCGATCGCCATCCGGGTCGAGCTGATGTACCCGGGCGTTCAGATTTTCCACGAAACCCATACCTACAACGTGTTCGTGACTTCGCACGGCCTGATCATGATCTTCTTCATGGTGATGCCGGCGATGATCGGCGGCTTCGGCAACTGGTTCGTCCCGCTGATGATCGGCGCCCCCGACATGGCGTTTCCGCGCATGAACAACGTTTCGTTCTGGCTGCTGCCGGCCTCGTTCGCGCTGCTCCTGATCTCGACGTTCGTCGAGGGTGAGCCGGGCGCTAACGGCGTCGGTGCGGGCTGGACCATCTATGCGCCGCTGTCGACCTCGGGTCATCCCGGGCCGGCGGTCGATTTCGCCATCCTCTCGCTGCATCTGGCGGGCGCTTCGTCGATCCTCGGCGCGATCAACTTCATCACCACCATCTTCAACATGCGCGCCCCCGGCATGACGCTGCACAAGATGCCGCTGTTCGTATGGTCGATCCTGGTGACGGTGTTCCTGCTGCTGCTGGCGCTTCCGGTGCTGGCCGGTGCGATCACGATGCTGCTCACCGATCGCAATTTCGGCACCACGTTCTTCTCCGCCGAAGGCGGCGGCGATCCCGTGCTGTTCCAGCATCTGTTCTGGTTCTTCGGCCATCCCGAAGTGTACATCCTGATTTTGCCGGGCTTCGGCATGGTCAGCCAGATCGTCTCCACCTTCTCGCGCAAGCCGGTGTTCGGCTATCTCGGCATGGCCTACGCCATGGTGGCGATCGGCGGCATCGGGTTCGTGGTGTGGGCGCACCACATGTACACGGTCGGGATGTCGTCGGCGACGCAGGCCTATTTCGTCGCGGCCACCATGGTGATCGCGGTGCCGACCGGCGTGAAGGTGTTCTCCTGGATCGCCACGATGTGGGGCGGCTCGATTGAGTTCAAGACGCCGATGCTCTGGGCGATCGGCTTCATCTTCCTTTTCACGGTAGGCGGGGTCACCGGCGTCGTGCTTGCGAATGCGGGCGTCGACCGCGTGCTGCAGGACACCTACTACGTCGTAGCCCATTTCCATTACGTGCTGTCGCTTGGGGCCGTGTTCGCGATCTTCGCCGGCTGGTACTACTGGTTCCCGAAGATGTCCGGCTACATGTACAGCGAGACTATCGGCAAGCTGCACTTCTGGTTCACCTTTGTCGGCGTCAACCTGGTGTTCTTCCCTCAGCACTTCCTGGGTCTCTCGGGCATGCCGCGCCGTTACGTCGATTACCCCGACGCCTTCGCGGGATGGAACCTGGTGTCCTCGCTCGGCTCCTACATCTCGGGCTTCGGCGTGCTGATCTTCATCTACGGCCTGGTCGATGCGTTCATGCGCAAGCAACAGGCTGCCGATAATCCGTGGGGAGCGGGCGCGACCACGCTGGAATGGACGCTGCCCTCTCCGCCGCCGTTCCATCAGTTCGAAGTGCTGCCGCGGGTGCAATGATGCGAATGCGTGGCGCGCCCGTCGCGCCGCGCCTTTAGGAAGCGAGAGCTATTTTGTCGGTTGTCGATCAGAACATCGATCTGTCGCCCCGGATTTCGGAGGCCGATGTTTCCGATTACGTCGCGCTGCTGAAGCCGCGGGTGATGTCGCTGGTGATCTTCACCGCGCTGGTCGGGCTGGTGATGGCGCCGGGCCACGTCCATCCGGTGCTGGCCTTCACCTCCATCCTTTGCATCGCGGTCGGCGCCGGCGCCTCGGGCGCGCTGAATATGTGGTACGAGAGCGACATCGACGCGCTGATGTCGCGCACCGCCAACCGTCCAATTCCGCGGGGACGGATCACCCGCCCGGAAGCGCTGGCGTTCGGAATGACGCTGGCGTTCTTTGCGGTGATGACGCTGGGCATCCTCGTCAACTGGTTCGCCGCGGCGCTGCTGGCGTTCACGATCTTCTTCTATGTCGTGGTCTACACCATGGCGCTGAAGCGGTGGACCGCGCAGAACATCGTGATCGGCGGGGCCGCCGGCGCGCTGCCGCCGGTCGTGGCGTGGGCGGCGGCGACCGGATCGCTGTCGATGGAGCCGCTGTTGCTGTTCCTGATCATCTTTTTCTGGACCCCACCGCACTTTTGGGCGCTGGCGCTGTTTCGCAGCGACGACTACGCCCGCGCCGGAGTGCCGATGCTGCCCGTCGTCGCCGGCGCCGACGCCACCCGGCTGCAGATTCTGCTCTACACCATTGTGCTGGTCGCGGTTGCATTCGCGCCCTGGCCGCTCGGATATTTCGACGCGATCTACGGCGTCGTCTCTCTCATTCTAGGTGCCTGCATGCTGGCGCTGGCGGTCAATGTCTATCGCTTCCGGCAAGGCAGCCAGGCACTACGAGCGACGCGGAAACTATTCGCGTTCTCGATCTTTTATCTGTTCGCGCTGTTCGCCACCTTGCTGGTCGAGGTCCTCGCTCGCGCGATCGCGCCAACGATCTGGTAGGGGGCGCATGGCGGGCAATGGCCGACAAGCAGGAGCCAGACGGAATCGTCCTCACCGAGGCGCAGAAGAGGAGCCGACGCCAGCGCTCGATCGGCATTGCCTTGGCGCTCGTTGTCCTGGTCGTGCTGTTTTTCGCAGTCACCATGGTCAAGGGGCCGGGCGTGCTGGTGCGACCGATGTGATCGAGATGACGTGATCGAGATGGAGAACGAACCCAGGATTTCTCGAGTTGCGACTGCACCCCCCGATGCCGGGGCGCGCGGCGGTTTGCAGCCGAGCCTCGGCCGTGACGCGCTTGTGGCCGCGATTTGCGGGTTCGTCGTGGTGCTCATGGTCGGGGCGTCGTACGCCGCGGTGCCGTTCTACGACTGGTTCTGCCGCGCCACCGGGTTCAACGGCACCACCCAGGTCGCGACCTCCGCGCCCTCGGCGGCGCCGCTTGCGCGCAAGATCGCGGTGCGCTTCGATTCGAATGTCGCGCCCGGCCTGCCGTGGAGATTCCAACCGGAGCAGACCGAGATCGATATCAACATCGGCCAGGTCGCGACCGTGTTCTACACCGTGACCAACCAATCGGCGCGAACCACCACCGGGCAGGCGGCCTACAATGTGGCGCCGCTGACCGTTGGATCCTATTTCCAGAAGATCAACTGCTTCTGCTTCACCGAACAGACCATGGCGCCCGGCGAAAAGCGCGAGATGCCGGTCGTGTTCTACGTCGATCCCTCGATCGTCCGCGACAGCGACAATGGCGGACTGAACACCATCACGCTTTCCTATACGTTCTATCCTGTGAACGAGCCGACCCCGAAGCCGGTGGCGGCGAGCGCGCCGGACAAACGCAAGGGGTCGCTTTGATCCATGCTTGCCAGTGACAGGATGTTTGGGATTTGACTTTTTAGACGAATACGTGCCGAACAGGCACCGCTAACGGAGAGAGACCGAAATGGCTACGGCGCAAGTCAAGCATCACGACTACCATCTCGTCGATCCGAGCCCGTGGCCGATCGTCGGGTCGGTCTCCGCCTTCATCATGGCGGTGGGCGCGATCACCTGGATGCATCATATGTTTTCCGGCGCGCCGATCGTGTTCGGCGTAGGCACCATCGGCGTACTCTACACCATGGCGAGCTGGTGGAGGGATGTGATCCGCGAGGCCCAGTACAAGGGCGATCATACCCGAGTGGTGCAGATCAGCCATCGCTACGGCATGATCCTGTTCATCGCCTCCGAGGTGATGTTTTTCGTGGCCTGGTTCTGGGCCTACTTCAATTCGGCACTGTTTCCCGGCGATCCGGTTCACGCCGCCCGCGACGTGTTGTTCGGCGGCGTCTGGCCGCCCAAGGGCATCGAGACGTTCGATCCCTGGCATCTGCCGCTTTTGAATACGCTGCTGCTGCTCACCTCGGGCACCACCGTGACGTGGGCGCATCACGCGCTGCTGGAGAACGACCGGAAGGGCCTCAAATACGGTCTAATCCTCACCATCCTGCTCGGCGCCAGCTTCACCTGCGTCCAGGCCTACGAGTACGGCCACGCCGCCTTCGGCTTCAAGGGCAACATCTACGGCGCCACCTTCTTCATGGCGACGGGATTCCACGGCTTCCACGTGCTGGTCGGCACCATCTTCCTGATCGTCTGCTTGTTCCGCGCCTATGCCGGGCACTTCAGTCCAACCCAACATCTCGGCTTTGAATTCGCCGCCTGGTACTGGCACTTCGTCGACGTGGTCTGGCTGTTTCTTTTCCTCTGCATCTATGTCTGGGGCCACGGCGCTGAAACCATGGCCCATGGCGGGCATTGATCCCGATCCGTTGTGCTACCAGGGGGCGGCCGTACGGCCGCCCCTTTTTGTTTCGACAGGCGGAAAAACGAAAGCATGCAGGACCAGACACTCCCGACCATAACCCAAAGCGCGCTGCGGGGATTGGCCTGCAGATGCCCGCGATGCGGCAACGGCAAATTGTATGCGGGCTTCCTCAACCTGCGCCCGAACTGCGAATCCTGCGGGCTCGACTTCGCGTTCATCGACAGCGGCGACGGTCCGGCCGTCTTCATCATCATGCTTGCCGGCGGCGTGGTTGTCGCCTGCGCGCTGATCGTCGAGGTGAGATACCAGCCGCCGTTCTGGCTGCACGCGACGTTGTGGCTGCCGCTGATTCTTGCCACGACGCTGTTGCCCCTGCGCGCGATGAAGTCGCTTCTGATCGCGCTGCAGTTCCACCACAAGGCGGCGCCCGGCCGGCTGATCGATCGCGAGCCAAAATGATCGGGATGCCGGCGGTTTCGCGCGGCGGCGCCAGGTTTGGCGTCTTCACGCTTGTCATGGTGGCCCTGTTGGTAGGCCTGGGTTTGTGGCAGCTCCAGCGGCGAACCGAAAAGCATCTGTTGATTGCAGCCCTGACGGAGCGGCTGGTCGCAACGCCCGAGCCACTGCCTCCGGCTTCGCAATGGAACGCGCTCTCCCCTGAACACGACGAATTCCGCCGCGTTCGCATGACCGCGACCTACGTCCCGGGGCCGGATGCGATGGTCTATGGTTCGGGCTCGGCGCTTCGGGCCGATATCTCGGGGCCTGGGACCTGGGCCTTTCTGCCGGCGCGGCTACCTGGCGGAGAGGTCGTGGTGGTGAATGCCGGGTTCGTGCAGAACACGATGCAGGATCGCGCCCAGCAGGATCGCGCGATTGCGCGGCTGTTCGCTCGTGAACCGATCACGTTGACCGGCTATATCCGTTTTCCGGAAACGGCAGGGATGTTCACTCCCGCCCCAAACACGACCAAGCGGCTCTGGTTCACGCGCGATCATCTCGCGATGGCGCGGATACTGGGTTGGGGCAACGTAGCGCCATTCTACATCGATCTGGAGGCGCCGGCGCCGGCAACCGGTGTTCCGAAACCTGGCGCACTGGAAGTACGTCTCAAGGACGACCACATGCAATACGCCATCACCTGGTTCGGCCTGGCGATCGCAGTGTTGATCGCATTCGCGGTGTGGCTGAAGGGACAGCAAAGCGGTTCGTCATTGCCTGACTAGGCCGTATCGGCGCCTCGCAAGAGTCGGGAGACAATCCGACATCTTCATCCGCAGGGAGAGCTTGCAACCATGGTTTGGGCACGTTTGTCAACATCAGCCAATTCTATTCTGACCCGAATTTTAAGCTATGGCACCAAGCCTTATTCCGAACGAACCGCTAGACGGCTCAGGCAGATCAACGGCTTCAACGCCATGGTGGTCATCCTCTACGGGGTGTTCGCGGCGTTTTACGCATCGCTGGATTGGCAGGCGCTCAAGCCACAGGTGATCGCGGTCGTGGCGACCATGCCGCTTTTCGTGATCCCTCCTTTGCTGCACCGCTTCAATGATTATGCCGCGATCGTGGCGATCGCCGTCATCAACATAGTTGCTATTTTGCTCTACGCTTACATTCTCGGCGCGGAAGCCGGCGTGCATTTTTTCCTGTTTGCAGCACCGGCCGCCATAGTCTTCTTTGGTCCGCAGCATGTGCGGATCGCAACCTTGGTAAATGTCTTTTTCGTGCTCGCGTTTCTTCTGGTCGAGCTGTATTTCCCTTCACAGTCATCGATCGCGCCGTTTTCGCCGGCGGTAGGCAGGGAGATAAAGATCGCGTGCGTAACCGCCACCATGACGCTGATTTTGACCGCCGTGTACTTCTCCATTCGCATGGTCGAGAACGCCGAAGCGGCGCTGGAACGCGAATTTGATCGAACTGAAAACCTTCTCTTGAACCTGATGCCGACATCGATAGCGTTACGGCTCAAGAGAAATCCGAACGAGATCATCGCGGATCATTTCGAAGCAGTGACTATACTGTTTGCAGACATCGTGGGCTTCACGCCTCGCGCCAGTCAGTTGCCGCCCCGCGACGTGGTGGGCTACCTCAACCGGGTATTCTCGGAATTCGACCGGCTCGCCGAAAAGTACCGGCTCGAGAAGATCAAGACCATCGGCGATGCCTACATGGTCGCGGGGGGTATGCCGGATCCTCGGGGAGGACACGCGGAAGACGTGGCCAACATGGCCTTGGATATCCTGGAGGTAACGCGCAACTTGGGCGCGGAATTGCAAGATGAGCTGGCTGTGCGCGTCGGAATCCACACCGGCCCGGCCGTCGCCGGGGTGATCGGCACTCGCAAGCTTTTCTACGATGTGTGGGGCGACACCGTGAATACCGCGTCGCGGATGGAGTCTCACGGCAGCGCTGGAAAAATCCAGGTGACGGAAGACGCCCGGCGTGCGTTGGGCGACGCCTTTCAATTCGAATATCGTGGAGCCGTCGAAATCAGGGGGAAGGGCGCGATGGAATTGTATTATCTGACCGGGCGCAACTGAGAGCTTTTGCCGGCCTAAGTTGATGGCAGCCATCTTGCCGATCCAGCAAAATGAGCACAAGCTGATGCGGCAAAGCTAAAGAAAGGTGGGACCATGTGCGGGCGCTGCGAGAGCAAAGGGATCGACCGAAGAAATTTATTCAAGTTCGCGGCGGCCGGCACCGTCGCGTTCGGGTTGAACGGCATGCCGTGGCAGGCGCATGCCTCCGATGGAGCCGCGACCGCTCTCTCCCCGGCCGAGGCGCTCGCCGCGCTGAAATCGGGCAACGAACGCTATGTGAGCCGCCCAGAACTGTGCAGCATTGACCTTGGGAAGCAACGAGGTGCCGTCGCGACGCACCAGGCTCCGTGGGCGACCGTTATAAGCTGTGCGGACAGCCGTGTGCCTCCAGAGCTTATCTTTGGAGGTCGAGGGGTCGGTGAACTCTTTATCGCGCGAAACGCCGGCAATCTCGTCGACACGGCAACCCTTGGCACCGTGGAGTACGGAGCCGCCGTGCTTGGATCTCCGCTCATCGTCGTTCTCGCCCATTCCAATTGCGGTGCCGTGAAGGCAGCCTGCGATGTGATTTCAAAGAATGCGACCTATCCGGGCGCCATCGGCGCGTTGGTCGCCCCAATTCTGCCGGCGGCGCTCGCGGTACGGGATAATCCCGGCGACTTTGTCGACAATTCCGCCAAGGAAAGCGCGAAACGTACCGCCGAGCACTTGACCGAGGCGAGTACGGTTCTCGCGGGCCTTGTTGGCTGGGGCAAGCTGAAGATCGCCGCCGCGATTTACGACTTGAACTCGGGAATGGTCAGCTATCTCGGGTGAGGAAATCCATGCGCGCGCTGAGCCGGAGACCAACCTACCCAGGCGGCAGATAAAGGACGAGTGAAGAATTGGGAGCTTCCCTTGCGCAGCTACCCGTCACCCTGCGCGACGTCGAAACCGCGGCGGCCGTACTGGCCGGCTACATCAGGCGAACGAGTTTCGAGCGCAGCCGCACCTTGTCCGACATCACCGGCGCGAGCGTGTGGCTCAAGTTCGAGAACCTGCAGTTCACGGCGACGTTCAAGGAACGCGGCGCGCTCAACCGGCTCGGAGCCTTGTCCGTCGATGAACGACGGCGTGGCGTGATAGCCGCCTCGGCGGGCAATCACGCGCAGGGTGTAGCTTATCACGCAGCCTGCCTCGGAATACCCGCGACCATTTTCATGCCGATCGGTACGCCGACGGTGAAAATGGAAAACACGCGGCGGCATGGCGCGCAGGTAATCGAAGGCGGGGCAACCCTCGAGGAAGCCGCCAAGCTCGCGGCAGATCATTGTCGCGAGCAGCAGTTGACCTTCATCCACCCGTATGACGACCCGATGATCGTCGCCGGCCAGGGCACCATCGCGATCGAGATGCTGGCTTCGGTGCCTGAGCTCGACGTGCTGATTGTACCGATAGGAGGAGGCGGCCTGATATCCGGCATGGCCGTCGCGGCCAAGGCGCTGAAGCCCGGGATCGAGATCATCGGCGTGCAGGCCGCGCTTTATCCTTCGATGTACAACCTGATCAAGGGGCAGGACCTTCCGATGCGCGGCGACACACTCGCCGAGGGCATTGCGGTCAAGGCCCCAGGCCGCATTACATCGAAGATCGTGCGCGCTCTGGTCGATGACATCGTTCTGGTGACGGAAAAGCAGATCGAGGAAGCATTGAGCCTGCTCATCACGATTGAGAAATCGGTGACGGAAGGCGCAGGCGCGGCCGGCTTGGCAGCGGTCCTCGCGGACGAGCAGCGGTTCAAGGGGCGTACGCTCGGCCTGGTGCTGAGCGGAGGCAACATCGACACGCGGCTTCTATCAAGCGTCCTGACCCGTCAGCTCGCGAGGGAAGGGCGCTTGTCGCGGCTGAGGTTCGACCTCGTTGATCGGCCGGGTCAACTCTCCGCGGTGCTCGCGATCCTGAGCAAGGCAGGCGCCAATATCGTCGAGGTATCGCATCAACGCATTTTCACGGACTTGCCAGCGAAGGCAGTTTTGCTCGAGGTGGTGATTGAAACCCGCGATCGGTCCCACCTGTTGTCGATCATTGCGGCGCTGAAGGCAGCCAGCATCGATGTACAGGTTGGTGGCGCTTGAGCTGCCGCTGATATTCGGCGCAATTCCCAAAACGACACCGTGCATGTCGCCCCGCCAGTTTACCCATCACGAGCTTAACCTGATGGTCACCGAGCAAGCCGTTCATTTGTCTTGCATTCTTCATTTAACGTCGCCTTAGGGAGTTTAAGTCCAGCAATGGCGCGAGCTGGAAACTTCCCGGGCCGTCATGTTGCAGAGTGAGAAAAAATACAAGAACGCCTTTCATGAGCTCGCCATAGGTGGCGAGGGCGGCCAGTTGTCGGCGGCTCTTCTGATTGAGAACGAGATCGAGAGATACGAGACAGATTGGCGCTCGAACCGCAGTTCTGCAATTCTCAAATTCTGTCCTGAAGTCGAGCGCCGGTTTGAAATTGACACGTGCGGGTCGCGAGCCCGTGAACTCCAGCTTACGATGGCGCTTGGTGTTGGTTTCTTTTTTGCGACCACGATAACAGACTTTGTCTTTGTTCCGGATCTCGGGTTGTTGGGGCTGTTGGTGCGCGCGGCTGTCGTGCCGATAGTTCTGATGGCGATCTTTTGCGCACCGCGTTTGCCGGGTCATCTTCTGGAATGGTGCGTAACCTGTACCGGAATCGTGGTGATCACGGTCATGACAACGATCCCGGCGGTCTCTTCGGCGCCTTTGTCGACGTTCGGATTCGCAACCGCAATGCTTGGATTGATCTACGGAAACACGACGCTTCCTCTTCGTTTCAAAGGCGCCTGGGTAACTTCAGTGGTTTGCGGCGTGATCATGATTCTGGAGATCTTCGCGCATGCTGGAATCAGCTCGGAACTCCAGTGGATGCTGGGCTTTCAGGTAGTGATGGCATCCACGTTCAGCTTGATCACAAGCTACCGGATCGAAAAGAGTACGCGCCTCAAATATCTTTTTTCCTCGCGAGAGGGTTTGCGTTTGAAAGTCCTCTCGGCCGATCGCGAGAAGCTGACCACTCTTTCAAATACAGATGCGTTGACCGGCCTGGTCAATCGCCGCCACTTCGATCGGGAAAGTGCAGCTATATTCTCCTCGCCTTCAAACGCTGGAAAAGACGTGGCCCTCGTTTTCATAGATGTCGATCACTTCAAGCGCTACAACGACCATTATGGCCATCCCGCCGGCGATAGCTGCCTTCGCGCGGTCGCCTCCGCCGTATCGGGCGCGTTGCGCGGCGCGAGCAATTTGACGGCGCGTTATGGCGGTGAGGAGTTTGCTATTTTGCTTGTCAATGAAAGTCAGGCTCAGGCGGAGATTATAGCCCAGCGTGTGTGCACGGCCGTTTCCGGAATGGAGTTGGAGCACGTCAACAGGCGGGATGGGGCTAAATTTGTGACGATCAGTGTTGGCGTATCATGCGGCGTCATCGGTTACCCCCTGACCATCGAGAGCTTGATCGAAAGTGCCGACGAGGCGCTCTACGCCGCGAAGCGGGGTGGACGAAATCGGGTTGAATCCTTTTTCTTTGAAGCGGCCTGAGCGGCGCGGCAGGCTTATCGCCACCTTCGCAATGAACCGCTGCAAGGGAATTCCCAAATCATGAGCCGGATCCCGCCTTCACCTATCGCGCTGGTCGTCATCGACGTCCAGCGTGCCTTCGATCAATGGGAGGCTGCGGGGAGGCGACGAAATAATCCTCATGCGGTCGAGAGGATCGCTGAATTGCTGAGCGCGTTCAGGCGAAATGGCCGGCCGGTTTTCCATATTCGTCACCAAGGCGTTCGCCCGGATTCGTCTTTTCTGCCGGACGGCGAGGGCTTTCCGGTCAAGGACGAAGCACGCGAGATCGAGGGGGAGCCTGTGATCGTCAAGCGGGTGAACAGCGCCTTCATTGGTACGGACCTGGAGCAGCGTTTGCGCACGGCAGGCATCGAGACCCTTGTCATCTGTGGGGCCACCACGAACCATTGCGTGGAAACCACGACCCGCATGGCCGGCAATCTCGGTTTCGACGCTCGACTGGTGCGGGATGCCACGTGGACCTTCGATCGGATTGGGCCCGATGGAGATGCACACTCCGCCGAAGAGATTCACGCGATGAGCCTGGCTAATCTGAACGGTGAATTCGCGACCATCGTAACAGCCGCAGAAATCCTGAAGTCATTAAAAAGCCAATGATGGCCAACAGCCGATGTCCGACTTCGGCCCGGTTTCTTGCGCACCCGCGGAGACGGCGCGAACAGGGGGGCGGGATTTCGGGATGAACCCGGCCGTTCGTCACCATGCCAGCTCGAATCCGGTTTCCTCTTCTCCGCAAAACGCATTATGGTGCCGCGCGACTTTGCCAACGGCAGTGTTGAACACTCAATGCGATCAAGGGTTTGGCGGCGGCTGAGCCTTTGGAGGGCGTTTTGACGCGGTATATTTCGACCCGGGGGGAGGCTCCCTCGTTAGCTTTCTGCGACGTGATGCTGACCGGGCTTGCCCGCGACGGCGGTCTTTACGTGCCCGAAGTCTGGCCTCAGCTCTCGGCTGAGACCATCGCGTCTTTCTTCGGCCGGCCATATTGGGAAGTCGCCGTCGAAGTCATCCGTCCCTTTGTCGCCGGCGAGATTTCCGACGCCGATCTTGGGCGGATGGCGAACGAGGCCTACGGCACGTTCCGCCATCCGGCGGTGGTTCCGTTAGACCAGGTCGGTCCCAATCAGTTTCTGCTGGAGCTGTTCCACGGCCCGACCCTGGCCTTCAAGGACGTGGCGATGCAGCTGATCTCCAGGCTGATGGACCACGTGTTGGCCGCGCGGGCGCAGCGCACCACTATTGTGGTCGCAACCTCAGGCGACACCGGCGGGGCGGCAGTCGATGCGTTCGCGGGTCTGGACAATGTCGACCTTGTCGTGCTGTTCCCGCACGGTCGCATCTCCGAGGTTCAGCGGCGGATGATGACGACGTCGGGCGCGAGCAACGTTCACGCGCTCGCCATCGAGGGGCATTTCGACGATTGCCAGGCCGCGGTGAAGGCGCTGTTCAATCATCATGTATTTCGCGACGCGGTGTCCTTGTCCGGCGTCAATTCCATCAACTGGGCGCGCATCGTGGCGCAGGTCGTGTACTATTTCACGTCGGCGGTTGCGCTCGGCGCGCCGGCGCGCACTGTCGATTTCACAGTGCCGACGGGGAATTTCGGCGACATCTTCGCCGGTTACGTCGCCAAGCGGATGGGATTGCCGGTGAGGTGGTTGCGGATCGCGGCAAACGTCAACGATATCCTGCCGCGAACGCTCAAGACCGGGATCTATGAAGTGCGCGAGGTACACGCGACCGCTTCGCCTTCGATGGACATTCAGGTCTCGTCGAATTTCGAGCGCCTGCTGTTCGAGGCGGGCGGACGCGATCCGGCGCAGGTACGCCGGTTGATGGGCTCGCTCAAGCAATCTGGACGCTTCGTGCTGCCCGACGCCACGCTCGCTGCGATCCGCGCGGAGTTCGACGCCGGCCGCGCCGACGAGACCGAGACCAGCGCGGCCATCCGTGCGGCTTGGCGCGAGGCCGGCGATCTCGTCGACCCCCATACCGCGGTCGCGTTGGCGGTTGCCGATCGGGACACCTCGGATTCCCGGATACCCAACATCGTTCTCTCGACGGCCCATCCCGCGAAGTTTCCCGATGCCGTGGAGGCCGCGTGCGGCATCCGGCCGGAACTGCCGGCGTGGCTGGAAGGTTTGATGACCAAAACGGAACGCATCAAGGTCATGAAAAACGATCAAGTCGAAATCGAGCGGTTCGTGCTGTCGGTAAGCCGCGCCGCGAAACAAGGAGTTGCCGGATGAGTGTCGATATCACCAAGCTTGCTTCGGGCCTCACGGTGATCACCGACACCATGCCGCATCTGGAAACCGCGGCGCTCGGGGTATGGGCCGGCGTCGGCGGTCGCGACGAAAGGCCGAACGAACATGGCATCTCGCACCTGCTCGAACATATGGCGTTCAAGGGAACGGCGCGGCGCAATTCGCGCGAAATCGTCGAGGAGATCGAGGCCGTCGGCGGCGATCTCAACGCCGGCACCTCGACCGAGACCACCGCCTATTATGCCCGGGTCATGAAGGCGGACGTGCCGCTGGCGCTCGACGTGCTCTCCGATATCCTGGCCAATCCTTCCTTCGTACCGGACGAGCTCGAGCGCGAGAAGAGCGTCATCGTGCAGGAGATCGGTGCGGCGCAGGACACCCCCGACGACGTGGTGTTCGAGCATCTCAACGAGCTGTGCTACCCGGATCAGCCGATGGGCCGTTCGCTGCTCGGGACCGCCAAGACCTTGAAAGGTTTCAATCGCGATACGTTGCGCGGCTACCTTTCGACCCACTACCGCGGTCCCGACATGGTGGTGGCCGCGGCAGGTGCGGTCGATCACGCGCGCGTGGTGGAAGAGGTGACGCAACGGTTCGCAAGTTTCGACGGTGCGCCGGCGCCGAAGCCGCAAGCGGCGAAGTTCGGCAAGGGCGGCACTCGCGTGGTGCATCGCGAGCTTGAGCAGGCCCATCTGACGCTCGCACTTGAGGGCGTGCCGCAAACCGATCTGTCGCTGTTCTCGTTGCAGGTTTTCACCAACACCCTCGGCGGCGGGATGTCCTCGCGGCTGTTCCAGGAAGTCCGCGAGAAGCGCGGTCTGTGCTACTCGATCTACACGTTCCATGCACCCTATTCCGACACCGGCTTGTTCGGTCTCTACACCGGCACCGATCCCGGCGACGCCCCCGAGATGATGGAGGTCGTTGTCGACGTCATCACCGAGGCGGTCGAGACCTTGACCGAGGCCGAGGTGGCGCGCGCCAAGGCGCAGATGAAGGCGGGGTTGCTGATGGCGCTCGAGAGCTGCAGTTCGCGGGCCGAACAGCTCGCGCGTCACGTTCTCGCCTATGGGCGGCCGCTCACCGTCGAGGAACTGGTGGCCAGGATCGACGCCGTCAGCGTTGAATCGACCCGAGACGCCGCAAGGGCACTATTGTCGCGAAGTCGACCCGCCGTGGTCGCGCTGGGCACCGGAAGGGGTCTGGACACCGCGGTGTCTTTTGCGGAAGGATTGACCAGGTCGAAGTCGAAGTCGCTGCTTCATTAAGCGTTCGGCGTGTTGGGAGTTCAGACATGGCCCTTTTCCGGCTTCCATCCAGCGGACCGGCCGCGCTAGCGCCACGCGGCCACGGTCTGCTGTTGCGCGCGCCCCAGACTTCGGACTTCTTGCAATGGGCGCACTTGCGTGAAAACAGTCGCGAGTACCTCACTCCATGGGAGCCGATCTGGCCCTCCGACGATCTTACCCGTGCCGGCTTCCGGCGGCGGTTGCGGCGCTACGCCGAGGATATCGCCGCCGACCGCTCCTATCCTTTCATCGTGTTCCGCGAAGCCGATGGGGCGATGATCGGCGGGGTCACGCTGGCCAATGTCCGGCGCGGCATCGTGCAGGCCGGTACGATCGGCTACTGGGTCGGCCAACCGCACGCGCATCGCGGCTACATGACCACCGCGCTCCGCGTGCTGCTGCCTTGCCTGTTCGGCGAGCTCAATCTTCACCGCATCGAGGCGGCCTGCATCCCCTCCAACGTGCCCTCGATCCGGGTGCTGGAGAAGTGCGGCTTCACGCGCGAGGGGCTGGCGCGGCGCTATCTTTGCATCAACGGCGTCTGGCAGGATCACCTGCTGTTCGGCCTGTTGCACGAAGACTTTCGCGGTTGAGCCTGCCCGCTCCGCATCGTCTTGGGTTCGCCGCGATTGCGCTGCTATAAGCGGCAATCGAGATCGGATGGTTGAAGTCGTGCATACCGGGGACGTCGGAATGGATCATGGACGTGGCATTAAGACGGTTGGGCAGTGCCGGAGGACCTTGATGGTCGCTGCGCTCGCCGCTGGGATCGGTTGCGGAATGTTCGTGGTGCCGGCCTCATCCCAGTCGCTCACCGACCGCTTCAAGGGGCTTTTTGGCGGCAAGACGGAAGAGCCTGCCGCGCCTGCGGTGGTTTCCACCGAACCCGAAAACGATCTGAGCTGTCCCCCGGTCAGCATCCGCGCGGGGGCGTCGACCTATGCGGTGGCGGCGCAAGGAAAGCAGCCGGTCGGCAACGACGTTCGCTTTCAGGCGACGATTACGCGCACTGCGCGCCAGTGCACGAAAATCGGCGACCAGATCACCGCGCGGATCGGAATCCAGGGGCGCGTCATCGCCGGGCCGAGCGGGGCGCCCTCCACGGTCGACATTCCGCTGCGCGTCGCGATCGTGCAGGGAGGCGTTCAAGAGAAGACGATCGCCACCAAGGCTTACCAGACCGCCGTGTCGATGGCCGAACAGGGCAGCGAGCCGTTTACTCTCGTCGCCGAAGATCTGGTCTATCCGGTGCCATCGGCGGCCACAGCCGATTCCTACATCTTCTATATCGGTTTCGACCCGCAAGCGCTAAAGGCGCAGCCCAAGCCCGGCAAAGCCGTGGGCCCCAAGAAGTAGGCGAGTTCATCCCCGGGACCGGCGCTGAACCGACAAAAAGGCCAGCGCAATCGACGCGCCGGCTTGTTTAGCTGAGCCGAAACAACGGCCGCTCAGTTGAGCTTTTCGCGAACTTCCGCAATGCCCCTGGACAGCAGATCGTTGGCGACATCGCCCTTCACGGACTGCAGCAGAATGGTGGAGGCCGCGCTTACGGCGGCATCGGCGGCCGCCGCACGGACGTCGGCCACGGCCTGGGCTTCCGCAAGCGCGATCTTGCTCTCGGCGGTCCTGGTGCGCCTCGCGACAAAATCTTCGGTCTTGATCTTGGCCTCGGCCGCGATGCGTTCGGCGTCGGCTTTAGCGCCGGCAATGATGTCCTGTGCCTCGCGCTCGGCGCTGGCGCTGCGGGCCTGGTATTCCGCCAGCAACTTAGCCGCCTCGTCCTTGAGGCGGCGAGCGTCGTCGAGTTCTGACTTGATGCGGGCGCTGCGATGATCGAGCGTCGTCAGAACCGTGCGGTGGATGCCGAAGTAGGCAAATACACCCATCAGGATGACGAAGGCGACAGCGACCCAGAATTCCGGTTCGGCGAACATCTCTGTTAACCCTTCAACGAGGCGTCGACGGCGGTTTCCACCGACTTGCCGTCGGGGACCATGCCTGTGAGCCGCTGTACGATCGCGGAAGCCGTTTCCGCGGCGATACCCCGGACGTTGCTCATCGCGCTCGTTCGCGTCGCCGCGATGGTCTTTTCGGCTTCGGCGATCTTGAGCGTCAGCCGCTGCTCCAGCCGCTTGCGTTCGGCTTCCGAGGCGGCGTTGAGCGCTTCGCGGGTCTCGTTGCCTATCGCCTGCGCCCGGCCACGGGCGGCAGCCACTTCGCGCTCATAGGCTTTCAGCGCGGCGTCCGAGGCGTCCTTTAGTTTCTGCGCCTCCGCCAGATCGCCCTCGATCGCTTTCTGTCGTGCGTCGAGCACGTTGCCGACCCGCGGCAGCGCAATTCGCGACACGATCATGTACAGCGCGACGAACGCGATCAGCAGCGATACCAGCTGCGAAGCAAACGTTTCCTTCTGGAACGGCGGAAACGCTCGTCCATGGGCGTCGGCTTCGGTATGGGCGGTGGTGCCCTTGGGGCCGCCCTGACTCTCAGCCACTGGCTTCTCCTGTTCGGCTGGCGTGCATCCCGCAACAAAAACTCTGATGTCGCGACCGGGATGCGCGCAGCAAAAACAACGTTAGAGGGCGAACAACAGCAGGAGCGCGATCAGCAGCGAGAAGATGCCGAGCGCTTCGGTCACGGCGAAGCCGAAAATCAGGTTGCCGAACTGGCCCTGGGCTGCCGAAGGATTGCGGACGGCCGCAGCAAGATAGTTGCCGAAGATGATGCCCACGCCGGCGCCGGCGCCACCCATGCCGATGCAGGCAATACCAGCGCCAATGTACTTCGCGGCAATCGGATCCATGAAACGAACTCCTTCTTGAGGTTTGGGTAGGATGAGCCGGATCAGTGGCCCGGATGGATAGCATCGTTGAGGTAGATGCAGGTGAGGATGGTGAAAACGTAGGCCTGCAGGAACGCGACCAGGATCTCGAGCGCGGTCAGCGCAACGGTCAGTCCCAGCGGCAGAACGGCACCGAGCCAGCCAATGAAGCCGATGGCACCGAGCATGCCGACGAAGCTCGCGAACACCTTCAGCGCGATATGGCCCGCCAGCATGTTGGCGAACAGTCGCACCGAATGCGAAACCGGCTTCAGGAAGAACGAGATGACTTCGATGAACACCACCAACGGCAGGATGTAGATCGGCACGCCCGACGGCACGAACAGCTTGAAGAATTTCAGGCCGTTCTTGTAGAAGCCGTAAAACAGCACGATGAAGAACACCAGCAGCGCCAGCGCGGCGGTGACGATGATATGGCTTGAAACCGTGAAGGTGTAGGGGATGATCCCGATCACGTTCGAGATGCAGATGAACATGAACAGCGAGAACACCAACGGGAAGAACTTCATGCCTTCCGAGCCGGCGGTACTTCTGATCGTGCTCGCCACGAATTCGTAGCTCAGTTCGGCCACCGATTGCATGCGGCCCGGGATCAACTGCCGGCCGGTGCCGAGCATCAGCAGCGAGATCACCGCCACAGAAAGAAACATGTAGGCCGACGAATTGGTGAACGCGATTTCGTGCCCGCCAATGTGACCGATGGTGAAGAGCTTGGTGATCTCGAACTGATGAATTGGATCGGCGGCCATGCGTCTCTCAGTCTATCGGTTTCGCGATCTCGCGGATCGCGTCGAACGTTCGGTTGCGCTTCACGATGCCTGCGTCAGAGCCGTTCATTCTGCTTTGCCATCACGCCCGCCGTCCGCATTACATTGATGACGCCGGCGGTAAAGCCGAGCAGCAAGAACACGATGAGGCCCCAGGGCGAAGTCGACAGCAGGCGATCGAAACCCCAACCGAGACCCGCTCCGACAAGAACACCGGCGACCAGTTCGGAGGAGAGGCGAAGCCCCATCGCCATGGCAGATGCCTTGGCTTGAGCCTGCTCACTACCGGACGGGTCAGTCCCGATTTTGCGGCTGTCCCTGACTTCGGACAACCGCTGATCCAGACTTCCGAGTCTTGCGGAAAGCGCGGCTTCGTCGGACGATTTATCGCGACTTCCATTTCGCTCGCCGTTGGTGCCTTCAGCCATGCTGTGGAGCCCAAACGAATCTGCGGTGGATGGAAATAGCGCGCCGTCACCCTCAAAAGCCGCGCGGACCATACTGACCGTGACAGGTCAAGTCAAGATTGTGCCTTAACCGGTTAAATTATTGATTTTTCTTGATCTTTGTGGCTAT
>JBJMTO010000039.1:0-10713 GCA_045811665.1 Bradyrhizobium sp. | reverse complement strand
CGACGGGCGGTTGCCGGAGCCGGCGAAGATCACCGCCTCCATGTCGGCAGCGCGCAGCGACTTGTGCGAGGTCTCGCCCATCGCCCAGCGCAACGCCTCGACCAGATTCGACTTGCCGCAGCCGTTCGGGCCGACCACCCCGGTGAGACCGGGTTCGATCACGAAATCAGTGGGTTCAACGAAAGACTTGAAACCTTGGAGCCGAAGACGGGTGAGTTTCATTGACACGGTTCTCTGTTGGCAGGGCGCGAATCTCCCTGCCGGGACAATACCATAGAAGGCAATGGTCGGTGTGCGGGCGAGTCGCTTTTCGCGGCTCTCGTGAGCGGGACAATGGCTAGGCCGGGGCGGTAGGGCAACCGACGCCCAGGGTTTTTCCCAAGGCTTTTACGAGACTTATCCGCGGCGGATCCGTTGCGCAGACGCCAGCCGCGGGGGATCAGGTCTTGAGCAGCGATTTGATCCGCTTGTCGAATTCCGCGAACGAGGTCTCGCCCTTGATCTTCTCGCCATTGATGAAAAAGGTCGGCGTCGAATCCACCTTCAGGACCTCGCTGGCATATTTCTGGTCGGCCGCGATCTTGTCGAGCAAGGCTTGATCCTTGAGGCAATCCTCCACCGACTGCTGGCTGAGGCCGGCCTGCTTTCCGATCCGGATCAGCGTCTCGGTGGTGTTTTTCCCGGCCCACTCGTTCTGCTGCCTGAACAGCATGTCGATGACGGCGAAATATTTGCCCGCGTCGTCCTTGGCGATGCAGCGCGCCAGCATCGATCCGGCGGCAGCCTTGATGTCGAGCGGGAATTCGCGGAACACGTAACGTATCTTCCCGGTGTCGATGTATTCCGACTTGATCTTCGGAAATACCGACTCATTGAAGGCCGCGCAATGCGGGCAGGTCATCGAGGCGAATTCCGTGATCGTCACCGGAGAGTTGGCCGGTCCAAGCGCCATGTCAGGCAGCGACACGGGTTTTGCGACATCCGACGGCCCTTGCGCGAGCGCACCCTGGATCAGTCGGAGCGGGGAGAGCCCGGCGAGAGCTGCAAGCCCGGTAAGTGAGAGGGCGGCGGTGAAAGCGCGGCGCGTGATGATCAACGGTTATCTCCCGAATTGGCGCGTTCACGCCCGAGGAACCCAACAAACAGGTGTTGTTCGCTAGCTTGAAACGACAAATGTGGCAATGGCAGGCTCCCACCGTGCCAGCGTCACGGCTCAATTCTGCTTGATCGAGGCACCCAGTCGAGCCAGGGCCGCGCGCAACTGCTCGTCCTCGACGGAGGACAAGGTCTCCGCCACTTCCGCCACCGCCTTCGGATCCGGCGCGGTCGAGACGGCGCGACCATCCCGGCGCGACAACGGCGCCTGACGCAGCGCCAGCCGTCCGACCGCGCTCCAGCCGAAGAAGCGGTTGACCCGCTCCAGGATCACATCGGAGGCGTGCTGGATTTCCAGCGCCATCGGCCCTTCGACGCGCAGCACCAGCGTCGCCGGTTCTTGTTGCTGTCCTTCCACCGGGCGCGGCCACTGGATCTTCAGCGGCTCGGAATGGGCGGCAACTTCCGCCCCGGCGATTTCCTTCCAGCGCGTAACCAGTTCGCGCGCGGCAAACCCTTGCTTCGCATAGGCTTCGGAAAACACCTCGCTCAGCAGGAGCGAAAGCGGCTTCGCGGAGATTGGACCGGGTTTTGCCATGCGTCACTTATAACACGGGCGCGGTTGCGCGCAGGATGCCGGCCAGTCATGGCTCGGGTTCCCGCAACAAAGGCGTGGATGCCGCGAATGGCCGGGCGCGAGCTCTGGAGGCAGCACTTCCGCTGTACTAAAAAGCGCCCATGAGCTCTGCTGGCGCAGCGAGAAGAAAATCACCGGCTGCCGGCTCGACAGTCAGCGACCGGCCCTTGCTGCTGCTTCAGTGGTACGACCGCAACCGGCGCCGGCTGCCGTGGCGTCCCCTGCCGGGAGAAGACGCCGATCCATACCGGGTGTGGCTGTCCGAAATCATGCTGCAGCAGACCGGCGTCAAAACCGTAGGCCCGTATTTTACGAAGTTCGTGGCGCGCTGGCCGGACGTGGAGACACTCGGTCGTGCCTCGCTGGATGAAGTGCTGCGGATGTGGGCCGGGCTCGGTTACTATTCTCGCGCGCGCAACCTGCACGCCTGCGCCGTGGCGGTGCGGCGCGACCACGCCGGGATGTTTCCCGACACCGAAGATGGTTTGCGGGCTCTGCCCGGGATTGGCCCCTACACAGCGGCGGCGATCGCGGCGATTGCGTTCGGCCGCTCCACAATGCCGGTCGATGGCAACATCGAGCGCGTCGTCACGCGTCTGTTCGCGGTGGAGGAAGCCCTGCCGCAAGCCAAGCGACTGATTCATCAACTGGCGACCACGCTGCTCGACCCATCTCGCGGCCGCGACGAGAAGACTCGCGCGGGCGAAGAGAAGTCTCGCGCCGGGGATAGCGCTCAGGCGCTGATGGATTTGGGATCGACGATCTGCACCCCAAAGAAACCGGCCTGCGCTTTGTGCCCGTTGAACCAGGGTTGCGTGAGCCACGCGCGCGGTGACCAGGAGAGTTTCCCGCGCAAGGCGCCCAAGAAGACCGGCGCGCTCCGCCGTGGCGCCGCGTTCGTGGTCACGCGGCAGGAGGAAGTGCTGGTCCGCACCCGTGCCGAAAAGGGCCTGCTCGGCGGCATGACTGAAGTACCCACCTCGCACTGGCTCGCCGATCAGGACGATGAGACGGCGTTGAAGCAGGCGCCCTTGCTGAACGGCTCCGCCCGCTGGCACCGCAAACAAGGTACCGTCACCCATGTCTTCACGCATTTTCCGTTGGAGCTTGTCGTTTACACGGCGAACATCCCCGCGCGTCGCCGCGCTCCCAAGGGGATGCGCTGGGTACCAGTAGCCACGCTGGGGCAAGAGGCGCTGCCTAATGTCATGCGCAAGGTCATCGCGCACGGGCTCGGCGAGTAAGCTATCCAGTGCTGGAAGGGCTGCCGGCCATGGTCACGATCGGTGGCTTGGCATTCAGCCCTTCCACCTGGAAGCCCGCGATCCGCTTGTAGTTTGAGGCGATCTCCTCAAGCTCTTTCAGCGAGAGCACGTCGGTGACGGTGGTGTAACCGTCGGGCGCGCGTTCCTCGACCATTTGCATCACCTGCTCCGGTCCATTGCGCCGGTTCAGCATCACCAAGTCGGATGTGGCGGGCCGGCGCTCCGCCTCGTAGGCCGCCAACGCTTCATGGGTCGGACCGCGCGCCAGGATCTCGCGGGTAAGGACTCGCGCATCGAGGATCGCCTGCGACGCGCCGTTCGAGCCAATCGGATACATCGGATGCGCGGCGTCGCCGATGAGCGTGGTCCGCCCGAACGTCCACTGAGGAATGGGATCGCGGTCGACCAGCGGATACTCGTAGGCGTGCGCGCAATTGCGGATCAGGCTGGGCACATCGAGCCAATCGAAACGCCAGTTCTCGAACCATGGCACAAATTCATCGAGCTTTGCCGCCCGGTTGTAATCCTCACGCCGCCACTTGTACGTCGGCGGCATGTGCCGCTCGGCGACCCAATTGATCTGATGCTTGCCATCCGCATCGGCTTCTTTCGAAATGGGATAGCAGACGAACTTGAGGCTTTCGTGACCCGCCATGATCATGCTGCGGCCGGAGAGAAACGCCTGGCTCGACGTGATTCCGCGCCAGAGAATCCGTCCATTCCAGATCGGCGGGCCCTCCTTGGGATAGAGCTTCTCGCGGACCGCCGAGTGAATGCCGTCCGCTGCAATCAGGAGAGCACCGTCATGCCGGCCGACGATTTCTCCGGTTGCCCGATCGATGAAATCGGCACGCACACCCTCGGATGTTTCGGTCCAGCCGCTCAGATGATGGCTGGTCAGGATGTTGTGTCTGCCCAGTCTTTCGAACGCGGCGTCCAGCAGGATCTGCTGAAGCGTGCCGCGATGGATCGAGAATTGCGGCCATTTGTATCCGGCCGCGATGCCGCGCGGCTCGCTCCAGATCGGCTTGCCGTGCTTGGAAAAGTAAGCGAGCTCCTGCGTGCGCACGCCGCAGGCGTCGAGCCGGTCGAGCAGCCCGAGTTCCGACAGCTCGCGGACCGCGTGTGGAAGTACGTTGATGCCGACCCCGAGCGGCTTCAGCTCGGATACGCTTTCGAACACCTTTGCGGGAATGCCGATCTGATGCAGGCTCAGCGCCAACGTCAGTCCGCCGATGCCGCCACCGGCAATAAGCACGGTCATGATATGCCCCTCATCAACCGGGTGAGGTCATGACATGCGGTGACGGGCCGGGCAACTGCGAAGCGGCTCGGCTCAAGCCGGCCGCCGTTTCGGCGTCTCCAGCTCGCGACCGGTTTGCAGCACCAGGTTACGCAACCAGATCGAACCGGGATCGAATTGAGCCCGGGTCGGATAGAACATGAACTGCTCGTCGATTCCGGGGTCAAGCGGCGGTGCGACCTCGCGCAGCGACAACGGTTTGGCGAGTGCCGAGATCAATCGGCTGGGTACGAAGGCCACAAGATCGGTACGCGCAACGACGTGCAGGGCCTCGATATAGCCTGGCACCACCAGCGCGATGCGCCGCTCGATACCTTTGGTGCGCAACCAATCGTCAATCAGGTCCGCGTTTTGGCCCCGGATGATGACTGCCACATGCCGCGCATTGAGAAACGTGTCGCGCCTCGTGAGCTTTGAGCCCAGCGCGTGCCCGCGACGCACCGCGAGCGCATCGCGGTCGCTGTAGAGAAGCTGGCGGTGGAAACCCTTGAAGGCGTCACCGATTGAGATCACGAGATCGATGGTGCGCGCAAAGTCCGCATTGAAGATTGCAGGACCTCGCCATGGCACGACATCGAGACGAACGTTCGGCGCGACCCCGGCGATCTTTTCCATCAGCGGCGGCATCAGCAGCTCCACCGCGAGATCGGGCATCATCAGGCGGAAGTGCCGTTCGCTTCTGACCGCATCGAAATGGTCGGGAGTGAAAAGCCCGCGCACGTGATCGAGTGCCTGAGCCAGTGGCCCGCGCAGTCCCTGCGCTCGGGGCGTCAATTCCATTCGAGCGCCGACGCGCACCAGCAACGGGTCGCCCAGCACCTCGCGCAGCCGTTGCAGCGCGTGGCTCGCGGCCGGCTGCGACAGGCCGATGCGCATGGCGGCACGACTAACGTTTGCTTCGAGAAGCAACGCGTCGAGCGCCACCAGCAGGTTCAGATCGAGAGCCGCTAAATTCATCGTACGAATTTATATCATACTGACTATCGATTGGAAGAATGCAGCGCGCCGGGCGACGTTGCAAGGAAATCCAATGGAGAATCGGTCATGAGCGCAGCAGCCAACAAAACCTTGATCCAGCAAGTCTACCTCGACGCCGCCAACCGCAGCGGCACAACTTTCGCCGACAACCTCGCCGAAGATGCGTGCTGGATCGTCACCGGCCAGTATTCCTGGTCACACCGGTTCAGCGGACGCGATGCGATTCAGAACGGCCTGATGGGTCATTTCCGCTCCTTCTTTGCGGAGCGGCCGCGAACCGTGGGTTATAATTTCATCGCGGACGGCGACTTCGTCGTGGTCGAAGCGCGCGGCGACAACGTCACCAAAACCGGGCTTCGCTACGACAACCAATATTGCATGGTGTACAGGATCGAGAACGGCAAGATCAAAGAGATCAAGGAATATTGCGATTCGACCCTGGTGGAAGGTGTGCTCGGGCCGTTTCCTGAGTCCCGAAAACTTGCCGTTGGCTGATCGTTCGCCGTTCAGGCCAGACGCGCTTGAGAGCCAGGGTGGACTCACTCAGCCGGTCGGTCGCTTGCCAGTGTTGATCGCTAATTGAGCGTCGTAGGCACGCTGGTAGGCGGCTCGCGCTTCGCCGCGGTTCACATAGGCGGAGAGGTTCGGATATTCGTCCAGCAGACCTGACCCCCTCGACCTGAGCAGCACCGAAACCATCATCAGGTCGCCTGCGCTGAACGGGCCGTCGAGCCAGTCGGCGTCGCCAAGACGGCGAGAAAGTTGGCCAAGCCGATCACGGATGCGATTCTCGACGAGCGGCATGCGTTGCGCGGACCAGGGCTTGTCGCCCTCAAGAAGCCTCGCCGTTCCGAGTTCAAGGATCGGCGGCTCCACGGTGCTGAGCGCCGCGAACATCCATGTGATCGCGCGCGCCCGGGCATTGGCATCGTCCGGTAGCAGACCCGCATGGCGCTGCGCGATGTGGAACACGATCGCCCCCGTCTCGAACAAGGCGAGATCGCCTTCTTGGTAGGTCGGAATCTGCCCGAAAGGATGAAGCGCCAGATGCGCGAGCTCTTTCATCTCCTTGAACGAAACCAGGCGAACCTCGTAAGCTTGGCCCACTTCCTCCAGCGCCCAGCGAACGCGCGTATCACGCGCCAGTCCCTTGCCGCCATCGGGCGACCGCTCAAACGCAGTGATCGTGATGGTCATCGTGAAACTCCCCTGGTCAAAATCATCGGCTAGCGGCGCTAGCAGGGCAAACCCTCGCGGTCGCAAATGATCCGATATCGAAACGAGACCGAACGAAGTTTGTACTCGTTTGCTTTTCCGTTATGTTCGCATCATGACTTGCGCCGTTCTTCTAGACCTCGATGGGACGTTAATCGATTCGCAACCCGGCATTCTGGCAAGCTGCCTTGCGGCACTGCGTGACCTCGGACATCGACCCGATGAAACCCTCGATATCAAACAGAGTATCGGGGCGCCGCTCGAAGATATGATGCAGATCCTGCTGCGGTCATACGGAGACGACAGAGTCACCGAAGCCGTTGCTGCCTATCGTCGACATTACGGCGAGAGTGGGTTTCGCGGGAGCGTGCCGTATTTGGGTATCGGCAAATCGCTTGGAGAGATGAAGCGGACCGGATTGCGAATTTATCTCGCGACATCGAAGAGGGAGATCTTTGCAACCCGCATTCTGGACCACCTGAAGTTTGCCACGTGCTTCGACGGAATCTATGGCTCAGTGCCGAGCGGCCAGTTGGATCACAAGCCCGAACTGCTCGCCCATATTCTGTCAAGGCATAATCTGTCGCCGTCCCGGAGTCTGATGGTCGGGGATCGGCGCCATGATATTTTCGGCGCCCACACGGTCGGGATGCGCGGTCTTGGCGTGCTCTGGGGTTATGGTACCCGAGACGAACTTGAAAATGCCGGCGCAGACCAACTCGTGGAATCGCCCGCCGATCTCGCTTGTGCCGTGCTTTCGATGATCAATGCGAAGCAATTGCCAGGCTAGGGCAGCAAGCAGTCTCACATCGCTCTCGTGGCGGTTAGCGTCGGGCGCATACCGGATCTCAGTACGCGCCCTAGCTCGCTTACGCCGCCTGCGTCTTGAGATGGCGGAACATGAAATCGCGTGCTTCGTCATCCATTTCGGTCTTGAACGTGAATTTGTCCTTCAGCGCGATCGCTCGGGCCGCCGCCGGCCGAGCCGAAACCTCATCCACCAGCCGTTTTACGTTAGTGAATTTCGCAAACGCATCGTCTCCGAGCACGAATGGCGCCAGACGCGCCCAGCCCCACAACGCCATGTCCACGATCGTATAGGTCTCGCCGACCATGTAGCGGCTACTGGCAAGATGGTCGTTGAGAATGCCGTAATGACGTTGCGCCTCGAACGAATAGCGGTTCTGGGCATATTCCAGCTTGGTCGGCGCGTGATGCCTGAAATGCACGGCCTGGCCCGAATAGGGGCCGACCCCGCTCGCGATGAACATCAACCACGAGAGCAATTGGGCGCGATTGGCGGGCGTGTTGGGCGGCAGGAATTTACCGGACTTCTCGGCCAGATAGAGCAGGATGGCGTTGCTGTCGAAGACGAATACGCCGTTGTCGTCGATTGCCGGCACTTTGCCGTTCGGGTTCACTTTGAGGAATTCCGGCTTGAACTGGTCGCCCTTGCGGGTATCGACCGGCACCGGCTCGAATGGCAGGCCGGACTCTTCCAGGAACAGCGCCACCTTGTTCGGATTCGGCGCGCCGTTGAAGTAAAACTTAAGCATTGAAACTCTCCCTTACCGTGTTCTTGCCAATCGGCGCCGCGTTCATGGCACCGGCGCTAGTTCATGCTCAAAATCCAATGGAAGCGCAACCGAACACTTTCGGCTGCAACCGCCAGATTGCCCGACGGGCAAATCACCGGATCACCTGTCCAGCCCCGGTTTGCAAAATATTTCGGTTTCGCTCCGACGCAAATCACTTCACTAGTCCCGCCGTCCTGTTCCACAAAAGGGGCGGCTCGCGATCGTCACGGACGCGGGACAGGATGCGATGGATGCGGGTGGCGCGAAAGACGAACGCGCGCCTCGCAGACGGCGAAGTCGTGTGGTTCTGATGCCCCGATGCTGGCATCAAGTTGGCGGAGCGATCCGGCAATGACGGTGGCAAGAAAGCCGGTCACCGGGAAGATCACGAAGCAACCCGTAAAACCATTGCGCGGGGAATGTCGGACGATTCCGGTGTGACCGTGGTGACGATGCTCGCGTGCTTTCTCAATTTTGCACGCGAGGCTGCGGACGCATCTGCCGTCCGGCATTCCCTGCGCCCTTTGTTTTGGGCTGAACCAGCACGCCCAGCCTCGCGCATCTCGCGGCGGGATCGCATCACCGTGTGCGCTGTTTGAAATTCGAATCCGTGACATCAACGTGAGATCGAAGACCGCGAGGGTATCCCTCGCCCGGTGATCTCAGCCCGCCGCCATCTCTGAGCGGATTTCGGCGCGCAGCTCGTCGATCAGCCGCAGGCCCTTATTGGTCTCGATGTGCCAGAAGGTCCAACCGTTGCACGCGCCTGCGCCCTGCGCTACCGCGCCCATCCGGTGGATCGAGCCGACCTTGTCGCCGAGCATGATGGCGCCGTCGGCGCGAACCAGCGCGCCGTGCCGCTTTCTGGAATCGACCAGTCTGGTGCCGGGCGAAATCATGCCGCGCTCGATCAACTCCGAAAACGCAACGCGAGGCGCGTCGCGCGCGGTCATGAACGGCGCGAGTGTTGCCTCCGGCAATGGTTCGACATTCGCGATGCGGCTTTCAGCGGCAGCCGCGTAGGTTCTGTCGCGCTCGAAGCCGATGTAGCGGCGGCCCAGGCGTTTCGCCACCGCTCCGGTCGTGCCGGTGCCATTGAAGGGATCGATCACGAGGTCGCCCGGTTTCGAGGACGACAGCAACACGCGCGCCAGCAGGCCTTCCGGTTTCTGGGTCGGGTGAACTTTCTTGCCGTCCTTGCCCTTGAGGCGTTCCTCTCCGGTGCATAGCGGGATCAGCCAGTCGGAACGCGCCTGAACATCCTCGTTGGCGGCCTTGAGAGCTTCGTAGTTGAACGTGTAGCCCTTTGCTTTTTCGTCGCGCGCGGCCCAGATCATGGTTTCGTGAGCGTTGGTGAAGCGGCGACCGCGAAAATTCGGCATCGGGTTGGTCTTGCGCCAGACGATATCGTTGAGAACCCAGAAGCCGAGGTCCTGCATGATCGAGCCGACGCGGAAAATATTGTGGTACGAGCCGATTACCCACAACGTCGCCGACGGCTTCATGATGCGGCGGCAGGCCAGCAGCCAGGCGCGGGTGAAGTCGTCATAGGCGGCAAAGGACGAGAACTTGTCCCAGTCGTTGTTGACGGCATCGACGTGGGATTCGTCGGGGCGCTTGAGGTCGCCCTTGAGCTGCAGATTATACGGCGGATCTGCAAACACCAGGTCGACCGAACCTGCGGCAAGTTTCGACATCTCGGCGACGCAATCGCCTACGACGATACGGGCACTCGACGGGGACTCAAATTGTGTGCGGGGCGCCTTTGCAGACGCCCCGCGACGCGACTCAACCATGACTCAATTACTCTGACTCAGGCGACGCTGTCGGCGACGCGGGACTAAACAACCGACTGGCCGTACATTGACGTGCCGAGGTAAACACCGGGTTATCGAGCGCGCATGTTGCGCGTGTCCGGGATGCGATTGACGGCTAGGCAATAATTGCCGGGCGGGTTATTGATTAATGGACCGGAAATTTTACGTCTGTGCTGCGTTCGGTATCCAAGAGCTTGGGTATCAAGAGCTTGGGTATTAAGGGCCATCAGCCGGGGATGAGGAAATACCGCCATGCGTTACGATGATTTCCGCCGCAGCGACAATATCGAGGACCGTCGCGATGACAGCGGCGGCGGAATGGGTGGTGGCGGCTTCGGCATTCCGATGGGCGGCGGTGGCGGGCTCGGCATCGGCACCATCATCGTGCTCGGCCTGCTCGGCTATGCCTTCGGCATCGACCCGCGCATCCTGATCGGCGGCGCCGAAATCCTCACCGGCGGCGGCCAGGCGCCGACCTACCAGACCGATCGCCGCAACTCGGGCCCGGCCAAGACCGGCGCGCCCAAGGACGAGATGGGCGACATGATCTCCGGCACCCTCGGCGAGATCGACGATCGCTGGAACGAGATTTTCCAGGAACGCGGTCGATCCTATAAGGGACCGAACATCGTGCTGTTCCGCAACGCCACCAATGGCGGCCGCTGCGGCATGGCGCAGTCGGCGATGGGGCCGTTCTATTGTCCGCCGGACAAGCAGATATTCCTCGACACCAGTTTCTTCCGCGAAGTCGAGACGCGCTTTCGCGGCTGTTCAGGCAATGCCTGCAAATTCACGACGGCCTACATCATCGCGCATGAAGCAGGAC
>JBJMTO010000038.1:0-8795 GCA_045811665.1 Bradyrhizobium sp. | reverse complement strand
AGGGATTGCTTCGCTGCGCTCGCAATGACGACGACGGAGAGGGTTGCTTTCGCTGCACCGGGCCTGACGACCGATTTGCGACTCCCTCGCTGTTCGCAAACCCGATCCCCCACCGTCGTCCCGCACAAGCGAAGCGCGATGCGGGACCCATAATCGCAGGGCGTAGTTTGTGAGGAAGTCATCGAACAGCGTCTCTCAATACGAACGCCACAGCGTATGGGTCCCCGCGTCCACTGAGACGACACCGATTTCAATACCGGTGACAAACGCTTGCGTCGACGAATGACCGCGCGCCTTGCGCTACGATCGACAACACAACACATCAAAACAAAACCCCGCGATAGCGGGGTTTTGCCGTGACGGTCACGCCGTTCTCAGGCGGTGACAGCTTGCGTGTCGCCAGTGTGAAGCCGTCGGATCACCTGCGGCCGCGAGGACCTACGACGCCTTTCTCGAACAGCCTCGGATCGATGCGGTTGGGACCCACGACGCCTTTCTCGAACAGCCTTGGGTCGATGCGGCGAGCACCCATCACGCGTCGCTCGAACAGCCGCCGTTCAACACGGACAATGCGGCGATTTGGATGGCATTCGCCATAGGCTCCGCGATGCCAGCCGGGACCGCAGCCGCCCGCCGCATCCGCTGCGCTGAAGCCTGCAACCGTGCCTGAAAGCAAAACTGCCGCGAAAAGATACTTCATGTTTTCTCCCATTGATGCGAGCCGCAAGGCGGCTCTCTGGAACGTTCGTATGCGATCCGGCAGTTGCGCAGGTCACCCGATCGAACGAGGCGCCAACATAAGCCGCGCGACCTGAACGAGCTCTGAACGATTATTCGCGTTGAGATTGTAAAAGCTGGGACGTATTCGCCGCGGCTATTCGCCAGGCCCGAACAGCGCCGCAAACCGCTTCTCGCCATTTCGGCTGAAATTGACGATGCGGCTGCCGGGCGCCGTATCGCGCGCGGCCCATTTCAACTCCGTGAACCGCGTCATGATCGCGGCGCCGAGCGTTCCCGCCAGATGATGGCGGCGCTCGCTCCAGTCGAGACACGCCTTGCAAACCGGCCGACGCGGATGCGCGAGCGCTTCCGGAGATATCTGCAAAGCGCGTGCGAGGAATCGCTCGCCCTCGGCGGTCAGTTCGATGTCCTGCTTCTTCTGCCTGACCAGCCGCTGCTTCCGCAGGCTATCAAGCATCTGCACGCCGAGATCGCCGGCGAGATGGTCGTAGCAGATCCGTGCCCGGCGCAACGCCGGATCCTTGGGCCCGGTGCGTACGCGCATGTGGCCGGCACGCGCCGCGAGCCCGGCTAGTCCCTCGAGTACGCCGGCGACATCGGGATCGCTGAGACGGAAATAGCGGTGACGTCCCTGTTTCTCCGGCTCGATCAGACCGCCGGCCTGCAGCTTGGCGAGATGCGAACTGGCGGTCTGGGGCGTGACGCCGGCCTGGTGTGCGAGCTCGCTCGCGGTCAGCGCTCGGCCGGTCATCAGCGCGGTCAGCATGTTGGCGCGTGCGGGATCGCCGACCAGCGAAGCCACCATCGCGATATCGGGACCGGCTTTCATGGTTCGACCATAGACGAAGCATCGGAGTCGATCAAGCCGTTACGTGTAAGATCGTTCGCAAAGGAGCTTGCCGTGGCCGTCACCGTGTTCATCCGCTATCAGCTCGATCCGTTCAAGCGTGCCCAGTTCGAGCAGTACGCCAGACGCTGGTGCACCATTATTCCGAGGTGCGGCGGCGATCTCATCGGCTACTGGATGCCGCATGAAGGCACCAACAACATCGCATTTGCGCTGATCTCGTTTGAAAGTCTGGCCGCCTATGAGACTTACCGCCCCCGGCTTCGCGGCGATCAGGAGGGCCTCGCCAATTTCAGCTTCGCCGAAGAGCACAAACTGATCCTCGGTGAGGAGCGGACGTTCCTGCGCAAGGTGGAGGTCTGACCCGGCGCGCCAAGGAACCGCGGGTCACAGCAACAGCCGCCACTAGCGTGCCCGCCGCCGCATCGATATCGTCGCGTCATCCGGAGAAAGCAGGGAGGTCAGAAATGCCCATCACCACAACCGAGAGGCGCGCCGCATTCCGCAAGATGCACGAGACCGGCTGCTTCGTGCTGCCTAATCCTTGGGACGTCGGCAGCGCGCGGGCGCTTGCGCATCTGGGCTACAAAGCGATTGCGTCGACCAGCGCGGGTTTTGCGTGGTCGATCGGCAAGGCCGACAACCGCGTCACGCTGGAAGAGGTTTGCGAGCATCTCACCGACCTCTGCGGCGCGGTCGATCTGCCCGTCAACGCCGATTTCGAAGGCGGCTTCGCGCATGAGCCAGAGAAGGTGGCGGCGAATGTCGTTCGCGGGGCCCAAACCGGAGTCGCCGGGTTGTCGATCGAGGATTCCACCGGCGACCCGGCCAAGCCGCTGTACGAGCGCGCGTTCGCGATCGAACGCATCAGGGCGGCGAAAGCCGCGATCGATCGTGACAACAGCGGCGTGTTTCTGGTCGGCCGCTGCGAAGGCTTCCTGGTCGGTCAGACGGACCTGAACATGGTGATCGACAGGTTGCAGGCCTATGCGGAGGCCGGCGCGGATTGCCTGTATGCGCCGGGCATCCGCTCGAAGGAGCAGATATCGGCCGTGGTAAAAGCCGTGCATCCAAAGCCGGTCAATCTCTTGCTCGGTTCGCCGGGCCTTTCGGTCGCGGAAGTTGCAGAACTCGGCGTTCGCCGCATCAGCGTTGGCGGCTCGCTGGCGCGCGCGGCATGGGGCGGGTTCATGCGCGCGGCGCGCGAGATCGCGGACAAGGGCACGTTCACAGAACTCGGCACTGGTCACGCCGGCGCCGAACTCAACAAGATGTTTTCATGAAAGCGCGGCGGGCGATCGGTCGCCCGCCGCGCGTTTGTTGGCTTGGCCCGTTACTTGGTCGGCGGGGTCGGCGACGCCGGAGCAGGGGCAGGAGCCTTGGGCTGCGCGGGAGCCGCGCCGGTCGTCACGCCCTGATCGGTGTTGGCGCGCGGAGTCAGGTCACGCATTCCCGGAGGTGCCGCGGGTGGGGACGACGGCGAGTTCTGCGCCGTGGATGAGGTGCCGGTGCCGGCGTTGTTCACGCTGGTGCTGTTCAGGCCGTAAAACAGTCCGCCAAGTACCAGCGCGATGGCGAGCGCATACATCGCAATCTTGCCGCTGCTGGCTGGACCTTCGGCAAGCTCGGGGTCCATCTGCAATTCGTTGTCCAAGCGTTTGGCCCGGCGAAGTTCTTCATCGCCCAAATTGGCGCGGTAGGGATCGTCAGCGGAACGATGAAGATCGTTCGGGGTGCGTTCTAATGCCATGGTCCAGTTCCTCCGTTAGACCAAGACAACCCGCCGGAAGCGATTGGGGTCCCTGAAGGGGAGCAACTTTAGCGATAGTTCCAAACGGAACCGCATCCTCCGAAAGTTCCGATCTACTTTCGCCGCGCTTTGCTGACCTCTGTCGCAGTCACCGGAGGAGCAGCGTTGCCCCACGAGTTGCGGATGTAATTGGCGACGTTTGCGATCTCCTGATCCGACAATTGCTTTGCATAGGCCGGCATCGATCCGGTGTTGGGAGCGCGCGGGGTCGTCACCGTCTGCGCGCCGTCAAGGATGATGCGCAGCGTGCTCGTCGGATTGTGCGACTGCAGATTGGCGTTGCCGGGCAACGGCGGATAGATGCGCGGCGCGCCGCTGCCGTCCGCTTCATGGCAGGCGATGCAGGCGCGCGCGTAGATCGCCTGTCCCGCGCTCATGTCCGCCTGCGGAAGTGGTGCAACCTCTGGCTCGGGCGCGCCGGCGGGAAGGTCCTTCAGATACACCGCGATGGCCCGGACATCGGCATCGCTCATCTGGGAAGTCGAATTGACCACGACTTCCGCCATCGGGCCGTTGGCGTGGCTTTTGGCGTTGCGCCCGCTCGTCAGGTACTCGTGGATGTCCTCCACGCTCCAGGATTTGAGGCCGGTGCGCGAAGCGCTGTCGAGCCGCGGCGCGAACCAGCCGTCCACCAGTCCACCGCCATACGCCTGGCCTTGCTTGTCGGCGCCGAGAAAGTTCTTTGCCGTGTGGCAAGCGCCGCAATGCGCAGCGCCCGTCACCAGGTAGCCGCCGCGATTCCACTCCGTGCTCTTCTGCTGGTTGGGTTCGAATATGCCGGGCTTGAAGAACAGGTAGTTCCAGCCGCGCATCAGCACACGGTAGCTGAATGGCCACTGCAATTCCGGCGGCTGCCGCGCGTTGGCCTGCGGGGTAAGCGTCGCGAGGTAAGCGCGGATCGCCAGCAGGTCGTCGCGCGTGAGTTTGGTGAAGTAGGGATAGGGGAACGCCGGATAATAACGGGAGCCGTCAGGGGCGACACCGCTACGCAGCGCGCGATGGAAATCGCCGTCGCTCCAGTTTCCCAACCCCGTGTCGCGATCCGGCGTCAGGTTCGGCGACGATATTGCGCCGAACGGCGTATCGATCCGCTTGCCGCCGGCAAACGGCTTTGCGGGATCGGCGGTGTGGCAACTGCCGCAATCGGCCGCCGTCGTGAGTGCCTTGCCGCGTGCGATCGTCTCCGCCGAAGGCTCGGCTCGCGCCGCGCCCGCGTTGAATGCGCTGCACAAAAGAACGATCGCGAGAATCGCCCCGGCTGCGCAAGGTGGTCCTTGCACCATTTTCTCTCCCGCTGCGTCAGTATAGCGCGTCGCCCGCGCGTGTCAGGTCATTTCGCCCACAGCCCGACCGGCGACACAAACACAAAGGTCGAAAGGCAAGCTCAGCCATGAAGTTGCTATTCGTCGATGCGGGACTCCATTGCCGAGATTTGTGGTGCGCCGACCGCGGAAATCGACATAGACTGGCGAGGCCCTCAGCCTTGTTCTAAGGGGTTGAAGGGCTAAGTAAAAACAACACCGCGGCCAGCGCGTAAGAGGATGCAATGGGAATCAATCAAGGTCCGATCAGTCTCGATCAGAAATATACCCAAGGCTCCGGCCATGTCTTTTTGACGGGCATCCAGGCGCTGGTTCGACTGCCGATGGCGCAGATCCGCAGGGATCGCGCGAACGGCCTCAACACCGCTGGTTTTGTGAGCGGGTACCGCGGCTCGCCACTCGGCGGCTACGACCAGCAATTGTTCGCTGCAAGGAAGCACCTCGAACAATACGACATCAAATTCCAGCCCGGCGTAAACGAAGACCTTGCGGCCACCGCAATCTGGGGCTCGCAACAGCTCAATCTTTCGCCGGGCGCGCGGCACGATGGCGTCGTCGGCATCTGGTACGGCAAGGGCCCCGGTGTCGACCGCTGCGGCGACGTGTTCCGGCACGGCAATGCGGCGGGGTCTGCGAAAAACGGTGGGGTGCTTTGCCTGGCCGGCGACGATCACGGCGCCAAATCCTCCACGGTGCCCCATCAGTCCGACCATGCGTTCATCTCGGCCTTGATGCCCTATCTCTATCCGTCAAGCATCCATGAGATGATTGAGATGGGCCTGCTGGGAATTGCGATGTCGCGCTATTCCGGCTGCTGGGTCGGCATGAAGGTGATCACCGAGACCGTGGAAACCACGGCCGAGATCGATCTTACCGACGAGATGAAGCCCTTCATTATCCCGACCGATTTCGAGATGCCGCCCGGTGGGCTCAACCTGCGCTGGCCCGATGACCGCTACGAGCAGGACCGCCGATTGCAGGATTACAAAGGCTTTGCCGCGATCGCGTTCGCCCGCGCCAACAAGGTCAACCGCATCACGATGGATTCTCCGAACGCCCGGTTCGGCATCATGGCGTCGGGCAAAAGCTACGAGGATATCAGGCAGGCCTTGCGCGAACTCGGTGTGACGCCCGAAGTCGCGGCCAAGATCGGCTTGCGGCTCTACAAGATCGGCATGCCATGGCCACTCGAGCCCCAAGGGGTCCGCGAATTCGCGGTCGGTCTCGAGGAGATCATGATTGTCGAGGAACGCCGCGAGATCGTCGAGAACCAGGTCAAGCAGGAACTGTTCAATTGGCGGGACGACGTGCGCCCGCGCATCGTCGGCAAGATGGACGAGCACGATAATCGTTTCCTGCCGTTCGCCGAAGAACTCAGCGTCGCCTCGCTGGCCAGCTCCGTGACCGAGCGCTTGCTGCGCCTCAACCTCAACCCCGAAATCGCGGCGATGCTGCGCGCCAAGGCGGACTGGTTCAACGGACGCCAGGCCACCCAGATGCAGGCGGTCGCGCCGATCACGCGCACGCCGTATTTCTGCTCGGGCTGCCCCCACAACACTTCGACCAAGGTGCCGGACGGCAGCCGCGCCTTTGCCGGCATCGGCTGCCACTTCATGTCGATCTGGATGAATCGCAACACCGAGACGTTCACCCATATGGGCGGCGAGGGCGTGCCGTGGGTGGGTGTTGCGCCGTTCACCAATGAAGAACACGTGTTCGCCAACCTCGGCGACGGCACCTATTTCCATTCCGGCAGCCTCGCGATCCGTCAGGCCGTCGCCTCCAAGGCCAACATCACCTACAAGATCCTGTACAACGATGCGACCGCGATGACCGGCGGGCAGCATGTCGATGGCGAACTGTCGCCGCAGCAGATCACCTTCCAACTGCACTCCGAGGGCATCAGGGAGATCTATCTGGTTTCGGAAAACCCGGACGCCTATCCGGCTTCCGAGATTGCTCCCGGCACCAAGACCGCGCACCGCGACGAATTGGACGCCGTGCAGAAAACGCTGCGCAAGGTGAAGGGCGCCTCGGCCATCGTGTTCGTTCAGACTTGCGCCGCGGAAAAACGCCGCCGCCGCAAGCGCGGAACGCTGGAGGATCCGGCGCGTCGCGTCATCATCAATCCGGCCGTCTGCGAAGGCTGTGGCGATTGTTCGGTCCAATCGAATTGCATTTCCGTGGAGCCGCTCGAAACCGAACTGGGGCGCAAGCGCGCCATCAATCAATCGACCTGCAACAAGGACTATTCCTGCCTGAAGGGGTTCTGCCCCTCGTTCGTGACCGTGGACGGCGGCAAGCTGCGCCGTCGCGCTCCCGCCGACCTCGGTAATATCGGCGAGCTGCCGGAGCCGGCATCGCGACCCTCGCTGGAGCGGCCCTACAACGTGGCCGTTGGTGGTGTCGGCGGTACCGGCGTTCTGACGATCGGCGCGTTGCTCGGCATGGCGGCGCACATCGAGGGCAAGGCCAGCATGATCCTGGATATGTCGGGACTTGCGCAAAAAGGCGGTGCGGTGCTGAGCCACGTTCGGCTGTCCGAGCACACAGCCGACGTTACCTGTTCCCGGATCGTGACCGGCACCGCCGATCTCGTGATCGCCGCCGATGAGGTCGTGGCCGTGGCCAAGGAAACCATGACCTTGTGCGAACCGAGCCGTACCTACGGTGTCATCAACAGTCACCTGATCCCGACGGCTGACTTTATTCTCAACCGCGATTTCAATTTCCAGACTCGCAACGTCAATCATGTGCTGGAAACGGCATTGCGCCAGGATTCGTCATTCGTCGACTTCACCAAACCAGCGGAAGTCCTGCTGGGCGATTCGATTGCCACCAACATGATGATGATGGGCTTTGCCTATCAGAAGGGTTTGTTACCGTTGTCGGCAAGTTCGATCGAACGGGCGATCGAGGTCAACGGCGTCGCGATCAAGATGAACACGCAAGCGTTCCAGCTTGGGCGTTTGGCGGCGGCCGACCCCGCAAGGTTGGCGGCGATGATGAAGGGACAGGACGACAAGGTTGCGCCGAAGGCGCTCGATGCGATGTCGCTCGACGAGATCATCGCCCATCGCAGCGCGTTCCTGACTGCTTATCAGAACGAAAAACTTGCGGAGCGTTACCGCGCACTTGTGGAGAAGGTGCGTGATGCCGCGCTCAACGCAGGCTTCGGCGACGAGCTGCCGCGCGCGGTGGCGATCAGCTACGCCAAGCTGCTGGCTTACAAGGACGAGTACGAGGTGGCGCGGCTCTACACGGATGGGCATTTCGAAAAGCAGATCCGTGATCAGTTCGAGGGCGACTTCAAGATCAGCTTCAATCTCGCTCCGCCGTTATTGGCGAGCGGCAAGGACGCCCAGGGTCGGCCGCGCAAGCGCGCCTTCGGTGCGTGGATGCTGCCGCTGTTCCGCCTGTTGGCCAAAATCCGTGGCCTTCGCGGCACCGCTTTCGACATCTTCGGTTACAGCCCCGATCGCAAGCTCGAACGTGACCTGATCGCAGGCTACGAAAAGGATGTAGCCCACGTGCTGTCAGTGCTCTCACCCGTGACGCTGGACACGGCGATCGAGATCCTCGCCTTGCCCGATCGCATTCGCGGTTTTGGCCCCGTAAAAGAGAAAGCAGTGCAAGACGCCAAGGCCCGCTACGCCCAACTAGCCGCCGATCTGGCCAGCCCACCCCCAGCCCCCAGGCAAATCGCGGCGGAGTGAGTCGGGGAAATCCGCTCTCGTGGGTTGAGACGAGCGAAGCACCATGATGTAGCCCGGATGAGCGAAGCGATATCCGGGAGCGTCCTTCACCCCGCATGTCGCTGCGCTCATGCGGGCTACACGGTCACAATCGTTGCTGACGATCGCTCAGTTGCCCCGGCGGCAAATCACTGATTTGCCTGTCCAGCCCCATTTCGAAAAATATTTTGGTTTCCTCTCGACGCAAATCACCACAGTAGTCCGCACCGTCTCGTCCCACCAAAGGGGCGTATCGCGATCGTCACGGACGCGGGGCGGGATGCGATGGACGCGGAGGTGTCGCTGACGAACGGCACCAAGGCGGACGGCGAAGTCGTGTG
>JBJMTO010000037.1:0-38585 GCA_045811665.1 Bradyrhizobium sp. | reverse complement strand
CGGCGCCGCGACCTGCTGATCGAGCACCTGCATCTTATCCAGGACACTTACAAACAGATTTCCGCCGCGCACCTCGCGGCGCTTGCCGACGAGATGAAGCTCTCGTTCGCGGAAGTGTTCGAGACCGCCACCTTCTACGCGCATTTCGATGTGGTGAAGGAGGGCGAGCCGAGCATTCCGCCCCTGACCATTCGCGTCTGCGATTCGCTTACCTGCGCGATCTTGGGCGCCGAAAAATTGTTGCAGGAACTCCAGAATGGCGCCGGCCCCGGCATTCGCGTCGTGCGCGCGCCGTGCGTCGGACGCTGCGATACCGCGCCGACCGCTGAGGTAGGCCACAATTTCGTCGATCGCGCCAGCGCTGCAGGCGTGCTTGCAGCCGCAAAGGCCGGCGACACTCACGCGCATCTGCCGGATTATGTCGATTATGATGCGTATGTCGCTGGCGGGGGCTACACGCTGTTAAAGCGCTTGCGCTCCGGCGAGATATCAAAGGAAGATCTTTTGAAGGCGCTCGATGACGCCACCCTGCGCGGGCTTGGCGGCGCGGGCTTTCCTGCCGGACGAAAATGGCGCGCCGTGCTCGGCGAGCCCGGGCCGCGCCTGATGGCCGTTAATGGCGACGAAGGCGAGCCCGGGACATTCAAGGACCGCTATTATCTTGAAACCGACCCGCACCGGTTTATCGAGGGCACGCTGATCGGCGCGCATGTGGTCGATGCGCCCGACGTTTATATCTACATTCGCGACGAATATCCGGCGTCGCGCGAGATTCTGACGCGCGAGATCGCGAAATTGCCGCCGGGCGGTCCAGTGCTGCACATGCGGCGCGGCGCCGGCGCTTATATCTGCGGCGAGGAATCCTCGCTGCTGGAAAGCATCGAAGGCAAGCGCGGAATGCCGCGGCACAAGCCGCCATACCCGTTCCAGGTCGGCTTGTTCGGATTACCCACGCTGATCAACAATGTCGAGACGCTGTGGTGGGTGCGGGACATTGTCGAAAAAGGCGCGAACTGGTGGAACAGTCACGGCCGCAACGATCGCCGTGGCCTACGCAGCTATTCGGTGTCGGGGCGAGTGAAAAATCCCGGAATGAAATTGGCGCCGGCCGGCATCACCGTGCGCGAACTGATCCACGAATTCTGCGGCGGCATGGCCGATGGCCACAAATTCCACGCCTATTTGCCCGGCGGCGCGTCCGGCGGCATCCTGCCGGCGTCGATAGACAATATTCCGCTCGATTTCGGCACGTTGGAAAAATACGGCTGCTTCATCGGCTCCGCCGCGGTGATCGTCTTATCCGACCAGGACAGCGTTAAAAATGCGGCCCTGAACCTGATGCGCTTCTTCGAGGACGAAAGCTGCGGCCAATGCACGCCCTGCCGTGTCGGCACCCAGAAGGCGGCGGTGTTGATGCAAAACCCGGTTTGGAACCGCGATCTGCTCGACGAATTGAGCCAGGTGATGCGGGATGCCTCGATCTGTGGCCTCGGCCAGGCAGCCTCCAATCCGCTCACCAGCGTCATTAAATATTTCCCGGACGAGTTTCTTCCGAAGGAAGCTGCGGAATGACAAAGATCAAGTTCGAACTCGATGGTAAACAAGTCGAGGCCATTAACGGCGAAACCATCTGGCAGGTCGCAAAGCGCCAGGGCCGCGAAATCCCCCATCTTTGCCATTCGCCCGAACCAGACTACCGCCCGGACGGCAACTGCCGCGCCTGCATGGTCGAGATCGAGGGCGAGCGTGTGCTGGCGGCCTCCTGCAAGCGCACGCCGAGCGTCGGCATGAAGGTGAAATCGGCGAGCGCGCGCGCGGTCGCGGCGCAGAAAATGGTGATGGAGCTTCTGGTTGCCGATCAGCCGGCGCGCGAAACATCGCACGATCCCGATTCGAAATTCTGGCACTGGGCCGAAAAGGTCGAGGTGACCGAAAGCCGTTTCCCTGCGGCCGAGCGCTGGGCCGGTGACCCCAGCCACCCGGCGATGCGCGTTAATCTCGACGCCTGCATTCAGTGCGGCTTGTGCGAGCGCGCCTGCCGGGAGGTCCAGGTCAACGACGTGATCGGGATGGCCTACCGCAATCACGGTTACAAGGTTGTCTTCGACTTCGACGATCCGATGGGAGAATCAACCTGCGTTGCCTGCGGCGAATGCGTGCAAGCCTGCCCGACCGGCGCGCTGATGCCTGCGGTGATGCTGGATGAGAAACAGACCCGCGTAATCTATCCGGACAGGAAGGTCGATTCGCTTTGCCCGTTCTGCGGCGTCGGCTGCCAGGTCACCTATCAGGTCAAGGACGAAAAGGTGATCTATGCCGAAGGCCGCGATGGCCCGGCCAATCGCAACCGCCTGTGCGTCAAGGGCCGGTTCGGGTTCGACTACATCCATCATCCCCATCGGCTCACCAAGCCGCTGGTGCGGTTGCCCAATGCGAAAAAGCACGCAAACGATCAGGTCGACCCGGCCAATCCATTCACGCATTTTCGGGAGGCTTCCTGGGAAGAGGCGCTTGATATCGCCGCCCAAGGCCTCGTCGAGATACGCGACGGGAAGGGCGTCAAGGCGCTCGCCGGTTTTGGTTCGGCCAAGGGTTCAAACGAGGAAGCCTACCTGTTCCAGAAGCTGGTACGCACCGGATTTGGCTCCAACAACGTCGATCATTGTACGCGGCTGTGCCATGCCTCGTCCGTCGCGGCGCTTATGGAGGGCCTCAACTCCGGCGCGGTATCGGCGCCATTTGCGGCGGCGATGGACGCCGAAGTCATCATCGTGATCGGCGCAAACCCGGCGGTCAACCATCCGGTGGCGGCCACTTTTATCAAGAACGCCGCAAAAAATGGCGCCAAGCTGATCGTGATGGATCCGCGCCGGCAGAGCCTGTCGCGCCATGCCCATATGCATCTCGCGTTCAAGCCGGGCAGCGACGTTGCGATGCTGAACGCGATGATCAACACCATCATCAGCGAAGGCCTCACCGACGACCAATACATCGCAGGCTATACCGAAGGCTTCGATGAGCTGAAGGAACGGATCCAGGAATTCACGCCGGAGAAGATGGAGCCGATCTGCGGCATTGGGGCCGAGACCTTGCGCGAAGTGGCGCGGATGTATGCTCGCTCGCGCGCGTCGATCATCTTCTGGGGCATGGGCATCAGCCAGCATGTGCACGGCACCGACAATGCGCGCTGTCTTATCGCCCTCGCGCTAATCACCGGGCAGGTTGGCCGTCCGGGCACCGGACTGCATCCGCTGCGCGGGCAGAACAACGTCCAGGGGGCCTCGGACGCGGGGCTGATTCCGATGTTCCTGCCGGATTACCAACCGGTCGGACGCACCGATCTGCGCGCGCCGTTCGAGCAGCTCTGGCAACGGGACCTCGATCCGGTTCGCGGCCTGACGGTCGTCGAAATCATGGACGCGATACATGCCGGCGAGATCACCGGGATGTACATCGAGGGGGAGAATCCGGCGATGTCAGACCCGGATCTGCAGCACGCGCGCGAAGCGCTGGCCAAGCTCGATCATCTGGTGGTGCAGGATCTGTTCGTGACCGAGACTGCGTTTCATGCCGATGTGATCCTGCCGGCTTCGGCCTTCGCGGAGAAGTCGGGCACCTTCACCAACACGGACCGACGGGTGCAGCTGGCGCGAGAGGTGATAAAGCCGCCCGGTGACGCCCGACAGGATCTCTGGATAATCCAGGAGATCGCGAGGCGCATGGGTCTGGACTGGCGCTACAACGGGCCGGCCGACGTTTTTACCGAGATGACCGAGGTGATGCCGTCGTTGCAGAACATCACCTGGGACCGGCTGGTGCGGGAAGGCGCGGTCACCTATCCGGTCGACGATCCGCAGAAGCCCGGAAACGAGATCATCTTCACCACGGGTTTCCCGACCGAAAGCGGGCGCGGGAAGATCGTGCCGGCGCGCGTATTGCCGCCGGACGAATTGCCGGACCACGAATATCCGATGGTGCTATCGACCGGCCGCGTGCTTGAACATTGGCACACCGGCTCGATGACCCGCCGCTCCAGTGTGCTCGATCAAATTGAACCGGAGGCGGTGGCCTTCATGTCGCCAAAGGACATGCGACGTTTGAAGGTCTGGCCCGGCGATTTCGTTCGGCTGGAGACACGGCGGGGCGCCGTCGAGGTGAAGGTTCGCTCCGATCGCGACGTCCCGGAGAACATGGTCTTCATGCCCTTCTGCTACGCCGAAGCCGCGGCGAACTTGCTGACGAACCCGGCGCTGGATCCGTTCGGCAAGATACCCGAGTTCAAGTTCTGCGCGGTCAAAGCCGAACGCGTCGAAATCAGTAACGCCGCGGAGTAGCGCGGCGAAAGTTTCGGCGCATGCGGGCACTCGGGTGTCCGCCAGCAACACACAAACACTTCGGTAGTCGACTCGTTATGCGTCAACAGTTGCGGGTTGACGTTGGGATGGAACCTTTCGCAGCGCGTGGTGCTTGTTTCGTTTTGAACGGGAGAAACACTCCATGGCACGGAAGTACTCGAAGAAGGCATCTGCCAAGGTCGGACGCGCGATGAAGAAGCGGAAGGCCGGAACGTTGAGGAGCGGCCGATCGGGCAAGAAGGTAACCAGCCGAAAGCAGGCGATTGCGATCGGTCTGTCCGAGGCAAGGCGAGAGGGAAAGAAAGTCCCGCCCAAGAAAAGTTCGGGCAGGAGCGCAAGCAAGCGTTCGGGCAAGAAGTCGAGCGCGAGTTCTGGCGGTACCAAGCGGAGCAAGAAAAGGTCGGGGCGGAAGTCAAAGCGATAGCGCTGGCGCGCGCGTTGCGTCAACCTGCCTTGTCCCGGCCATGTGGGCCGGGTCCGGAACTTCACCGGCCTCTACAGGTTGCGTTTCCGTCGCTTGTTGAACGGCGCCGATGCTCATTCTGCGGGAATCATGGTGTCCTTGAGAAGCCTTAGCGCTTACCGAAAAAAGCGCGATTTCGACAAGACCGCCGAGCCCAGCGGCGACACTCCGGTCGCGCCTTCAAAAAAGCGGCGGTTTGTCATCCAGAAGCACGATGCCAGTCGTCTGCACTATGATCTCAGGCTGGAGTTCGATGGCGTCTTCAAATCCTGGGCGGTGACGAAGGGCCCCTCGCTCGATCCGCATGACAAGCGGCTGGCAGTCGAAGTGGAAGACCATCCCCTCGATTACGGTGACTTCGAAGGCACGATCCCGAAAGGCCAATATGGCGGCGGCACCGTGCAATTGTGGGATCGCGGCTATTGGGAGGCTGACGATCCGGAGCGCGGGTTCAAGAAGGGCGATCTTAAATTTACACTCCACGGCCAGAAGCTGCATGGCAGCTGGGTATTGGTGCGAATGCGCAATGACCGCGACGGCGGCAAACGCACCAACTGGCTTTGGATCAAGCATCGCGACGAATACGCAAAGGAGAGCGCAGCCAACAAGATCTTGGAGGCGGACCAGTCCGTCGCGTCCGGCCGGAGCATGGACCAGATCGCGGCCGGGAAGGGGAGGGCGCCGAAGCCGTTCATGACCGGTAAGTCGGCGATCACCAAAGCCGACGCGGTGTGGCATTCAAATCGGGGCGACACCACGGAAGCGCGCAAATCCAGAACAAAAGCGCCATCGCCGGCGACTGCCCGGATCAAGACGAAGAAAGTCGCGGCGATCCCCGACTTCGTGGCGCCTGAGTTGTGCACCCTGGTCGATCGGCCGCCCGGAGGCGAAGGGTGGTGCCACGAGATCAAGTTCGACGGCTACCGCGTGCAAGTGCGCGTGAAGGGCGGCAAAGCGACGGTGAAAACCCGCAAAGGTCTCGACTGGACCGACAAGTTCGGTGCAATCGCGAAAGAAGCGAGCGCGCTGCCGGATGTGCTTATCGACGGCGAGATCGTCGCGCTCGACCAGAATGGTGCGCCCGACTTTTCCACGCTGCAAGCGGCGATCTCGGACGGCAAAACCGACGACCTGATCTTCTATGCATTCGACCTGCTGTTTGCCGAGAACGAGGATCTTCGCAACCTGCCGCTCGGCGACCGAAAGCGCCGGCTAAGCCAATTGCTGGATGCACGAGGGAAGAGCAAAGCCAAGTCGATCCGCTATGTCGAGCACTTCGAAAGCGGTGGTGACGCGATCCTCAAATCGGCCTGCAAGCTGTCGCTCGAGGGAATCGTTTCCAAGAAGCTCAGCGCGCCCTATCGCTCTGGACGCACTGGAAACTGGACCAAGGCGAAATGCCGGGCCGGCCATGAGGTCGTGCTGGGAGGTTGGAAGACGACCAATGGTAAATTCCGATCGCTGATGGCGGGTGTCAACCGCGGTGACCATCTGGCCTTTGTCGGCATGGTCGGCACGGGTTTCGGCAAGGACACGGTGAAGCGCATCATGCCGGCCCTGAAGGCTGGGGCCTCCGACACGAGTCCGTTCGGCGGCAAGGGCGCGCCGCGCAAGACGGCTGATGTGCATTGGCTGAAGCCTGAACTCGTCGCCGAAATTGAATTCGCCGGCTTTACCGACGCCGGCAATATACGCCAGGCCGCGTTCAAGGGGCTGCGCCAGGACAAGCCGGCGCAGGAGGTGACGGTGGAGACACCGACCGACGCCGAAATCGCGAAGCCAACCGGCGCTGCCAAGACGGGCAAGGCGCGACAAGCCAGGTCGCCCACAGTCGGCAAGAGCCTTCCGTCATCCGACAAGGCCGCCGAGGTGATGGGCGTGCTTATCTCAAAGCCCGATAAGGAGCTTTGGCCTGATGGTGGTGACGGCAGACCCGTGACCAAGCTCGACCTTGCCCGCTATTTCGAGTCGGTCGGCGCATGGATGATCCGCCACTTGAAGGGCCGACCTTGCTCTCTGGTGCGCGCGCCTGACGGGATCAGCGGCGAAAGATTTTTTCAGCGCCATGCCATGCCTGGAACTTCCAACCTCCTCGAACTCGTAACGGTGTGGGGGGACCGCAAACCTTATATCCAGATCGATCGCGTCGAAGGTCTCGCAGCGGTGGCGCAGATCGGCGCGGTGGAGCTGCATCCCTGGAATTGCGCGCCGGATGCGCCCGAAGTCCCCGGTCGGCTGGTGTTCGATCTGGATCCCGCGCCGGACGTCGAATTTGCGGAGGTGGTAGAGGCTGCAAAGCAGATGCGGCTACGTCTGAGCGAGCTCGGGCTTGAGACTTTCTGCAAGACGACCGGAGGCAAGGGCCTTCATGTGGTCGCTCCGCTGGCGCACGGCGCAAAGGAAAAAGTGACATGGAAGGAAGCAAAGGGCTTCGCGCAGGAGGTTTGCCAGTGGATGGCCAATGATGAGCCTGATCGTTACCTCCTCAACATGTCGAAGAAACTGCGGAAAGGAAAAATATTCCTGGATTATCTACGCAACGATCGCACGGCTACTGCGGTAGCCGCGCTTTCGCCGCGCGCGCGCGAAGGAGCTACCGTTTCGATGCCGGTGACCTGGGCGCAGGTGCGTGCCGACCTAGATCCCAAACGTTACACGCTTCGGACGGTCCCGGCGCTGCTCGCCAGGACCAAGGCATGGGACGGTTATGACGATGCTGCCGCGCCGATAAAGCCGGCAATCAAAAAGCTGGCGGGAAAATCACGAGCGCCGGCGTGACGGCGCTCGCAGATCTCGCCGGAAAGCTCAGAGCCTTCCCATCAGCAGCAGGATTAACAGAATAACGATTACAAGACCGAGGCCGCCGCCGCCGTAATAGCCGGTGCCATAGAATGGCCCGCCGCCAACGCCGCTAAACCCGCCGATCAATGCGATCACCAGAATGATCAGGATAATTGTTCCAATAGACATGCAGTATCTCCTCCAGCCCGGCAGCGCGAGCATTGCTACTGCCTTCGAGGAACAAACCTTCGGGAACCCTGAAAGTTCCATCGGCGGGAGCCTGGTACAGGCAAACCTCTTAACCGGTTAAAATTCGCGATTACATGAAGTTATTGAAATTGGGAGCAGAACATGTCCGCACCTCTCATCGTGTCGATCCCTCATCAGCTTGGGCGTGAGGAGGCGACCAGACGCCTCAGGGGTGGGCTGACGCGGGCGGCGGCGAGCATCCCGGTTTTGAAGGTCGACGAGGAGAAATGGGACGAGAACGGCATGATGTTTCGGGTCCGCGCCATGGGTCAGGCGGCGACCGGTCACCTTGAGGTCAGGGATGATCATGTCCGGCTTGCAGTGACCTTGCCATGGTTGTTGCAACGGTTTGCCGAAGCAGCGAAGGCGGCGATCAGTAAGCGGGGTAATCTGTTGCTGACCAAGCGCTGACGCGAAGTGCATGGGCGGACGAGAAAGCTGTGAAGAACCTTCGCGCGACGCTGCGCCTGAACTTGCGGGTAGCTGAAGGTCCGGAATATTCAAGCCGCGCGGGCAAGGGAACCGAACCATCTGAGTCGGCACGACATCCGCCATGCCGCCCGGCCGTAGATCCCGGGCGGCTTTGCCTCTTCAAGAGTATGCGCCGGTGCGTTTGTTCGCGGGTGTGGAAGCGCCGACCACTGTCGCTCTTATCACCGCGGCCGGTAAATGCCTGAAGAGGTCTGCCACGCGCAGCTGCGTTGCGTCCGCCTCGGCAAAGCCCTCGAGCGAGTAGCCACTCACGTCGAGTGCGGCATCGTAACTCTCGGCGTGGGGCCAAACGCGACCGGCTTGCGAGAACGGCGCGAAAGCTTTTGCGACCGCTACGATTACCGCGTGGCGGCCTCGCCGCCGCGCAAACGCAATGACGTGGTCGCGGTGGCTCCCGTTGACCTTGATCGGCTCGTATTCGCCGCCGGAACACACCTCAGCAAGCTTGCTCCTCAGTTTCAGGAGATGCCTGGTCCAGGCCAGCTTCACATGTCCATTGCGCCAGTTGCGCGTGAGGCTGTTCCAATCCGGCGTCTCCACTGACGCCAGCACCTTGGCGCGCTCGGCAAAATCGACGGGCCTGCGATTATCGGGATCAACCAGTGACAAATCCCAGAACTCCGTACCCTGGTAGAAGTCAGGCACGCCCGGCATCATGGTTTTTAAAGTGACCTGACTGAGGGAATTCAGCGCACCTAGCAGCGCGAGCCGTTGCGCCAGCGTTGCAAGCGAGGTCAAGAACTCAGCGGAGATCTGAGGATCGAGAATCCGATCGATGAAGGTTCGAAGTCCCCTCTCATAGCCTTCGTTGGGATTGAGCCAACTGGTCTCCTGCTTGCCTTCACGCGCCGCTTTGAGGCCGTAGGCCTGCATGCGTTCGCGAAAATCGTCCGTGAGCTCGCCCGATGGCCAAGCCCCAAGCAGCGCCTGATACAGCATGTACTCGAACGTGGCCGACGGGGCGCGCATCGTGCGCTCCGTGACCAGATGCGGCGCGTTCAAGACCTTCCAGCGCGCCACGGCGCTGGTCCATTCGCCGGGTATTTCGGCTAGCGCAATCAGACGCGCTCGTGCATCCTCCCCGCGCTTGGTGTCGTGCGTCGACGTCGCCGTCATCCCGTGCGGCCATTCCTTGGCGCGGATCATCATGGCGTTGTGGAAGGCTTCCGGTGAAAGCGTCTCAGCCGAGGGCTCGCCGCCGACCTCGTTCAGCGCCAGCAGTCGATGATAACGATAGAACGCGGTGTCCTCGAGCGACTTCGCCATTACCGGCCCGGTGAACTGCTGGAGCTTCAGCGCGAAACGCCGAACGCGGGGGGTGCTATGCGTCGCCCGGCCGGGTTTGATCAGGTCCATCGTCAGGGTGTCGCGCAGAAATTCGAAAACCCCATCATCGGCCGCGAACCAATCCGCGCGCGCTTTCTCGATCGTTTCCGAGATCAAAGTCCGATCGTGCTTTGTCGGACCGGACGCGGTCAGATAAGTGCGGTAGACCGGGAAATGCAGGATGTAGAGCTCAAGCGCCTGTCGCAAGCTGTCGGCGGAATAATCGCGGGTTGAATAATGCCCACCGGCGATACGCGCGAGCAGCCGGCTCAACACCGTGAACTCGCTGGTCAGCAAGGTTTGGAGCACACGCCGTTTGGCTTCTTTCAAGTGCGGCTCGAGTGCCGCGGGCGAGTTACTGATTTGCCGCCACGCATCGTCGAGCGGCGGCAAGCCCTTGCCGTCCAGCAGTACTTGCGTGATGACGTTCAGCCATTCGTAACCTGTGGTGCCGTGGACACCCGCAAACGTGGGCAGTTTTTCGCCGGGCCCGAGGATTTTCTCGATCACCATGTAAAATCGATCGTCGTCAGGCTCGCGCGTTTTCATGATCAACCGGCGCAGTCGCTGAAAATACTGTGCGGGATCGCGCAAGCCATCAATGTGATCCAGCCGAAGCCCCTGCAGTTTATCCTCTGCGACCAGCCTTTGAGCCAGCTGGTGAATGGCTTCGAATGTTCCGGCGTCCTCGACTCGCAGGCCGGCTAGCGTGTTTACGTCGAAGAAGCGGCGGTAATTGATATCGCTTGAAGCGAGCCGCCAATGCGCCAGCCGGTAATGTTGGCGCTCAAGAAGGTGATGCAGAGCCAAGGTCTGCAGTGCACGGTCAGGGCCGGCCCGGTAAGCTCCCAATCCCTTGAACAGGATTTCGGCGCCTCCTGCGAGGCTCTTGAGCTCGGCCTTGAAGCCTGGCGCTTCCGCGCGATTGGGATGACGTAGCCCTTTGTAGCGCGAAGCAAGTTCGAGAATGCGTTGGCCTGCGGTGCTGTTGTCGGCCCCCGCCTCAGCTACCGCATGGCGCAAGACCTCGCTGTAACGCTCGGGCGCGATTGGTAGACGATGCTCGTAGTACCAGGCCGAAAGACTGCCTTCGGCCGGATCGTAGCGCAGCTCGATCTGGCCGTTTTCCAGCGCCTCGCCATAGGAGGAGCCTAGAATGGGAAGCAGCACACCGGCCCTGGCGCGGTAAGGCAAGATGTCCCAATCGATGTCAAAAGATGCCGCATGCGGCGAGGCGGGACCCCACTCCAGTACGTCTAGCCACCATGGATTGTCGCTAAAATGGACGCCGACATGGTTGGGAACGAAATCAAGAATTAGTCCGAGATCATGAGCCTGCAACGCCCGGTGTAGCCGTTCGAAACCGTCATGGCCCCCGAGCTCCGGATTTAGCCGAGTGTGATCGATGATGTCATAACCATGGCTAGAGCCCTTACGGGCCTTCATGAAGGGCGATGAATAGAGGTGCGTGATGCCGAGCGCCTTTAGATACGGGACGATGTCGGCTGCCGCGTCAAAACCGAAATCCGCGGTTAGCTGAAGGCGGTAGGTCGCCAGCGGCGCGGGAACAGGCATCAGCGCGCACCGAGATGCCAGGTCACGGACCAGGGCGGCATCAGATCGCCAACATCGTGGCCCCAGATGAGCCGGGTGCCCACCTCCTTGGCTACGCGTGTAACCGGTACTTTCGACAAATTGGCTTGCAGTCGCAGCATCAGGCCATCGCCCATCAGCCAGCTTGCGGTCAGCAGACCATTGTCCGCGGCGTGTGCATCGCCTGAACCTGCCCCTGCCAACCTGGGGATGATCTCGCGCCGCCGAATCGCGAGCAGTTCTCGCACCATCGCGAGTCGGTTTTTCGGTCGGTCTTCCGCCAGCGATTCCCAATCCAATATGGCCGATTGAAACGTCGAGGGCGCCAGCGGATCCGGAACGTTCGTGCCATACTTCGCGTAGGCCCACGCGAACTCCTTGCGCCGGCCCTCGCGCACCGCATCCGCCAAAGCGCCTTCGAATCCGCAGAAGAATGGAAACGGCGCTGTAGAGCCCCATTCCTCACCCATGAACAGCATCGGAACGGCTGGGGCCAGCAGCAAAATCTGCAAAGCGGCTTCAACGCCTTCGGCGCTTGCATTGCTTTCCAGCCGGTCACCGAGCGGGCGATTGCCGATCTGGTCGTGGTTCTCCAGGAAGTTGACGAAAGCGGTCGGAGGAAGTTCACTGCTCGGCTCACCGCGCAACTGCCCTTCGCGATGGCGGGAGGGTTCGCCTTGATAGACGAACCCCGAGCCAAGCGCGCGTGCGATTTGATTCCGCGGGGAGCAATGATAATCGCCGTAATAGCCGTGGGTTTCAGCGGTCAGCAGCACATGCCAGGCGTGATGATAATCGTCATTCCACTGTGCGCGGTACTTGCCGCGTGGCGGCTCCTGCTCCGGATCCAGCAAGCTGGAGCGGTTGTCGTCATTTTCAAGCACCAGATGAATCTGACGGTTGGTCTGCTGCGCTAAATGGCCCACGGCGACACTGAGATCGTGCAGCACCGAGACCTCGCCGGGCTCCACGATCGCATGTACGGCATCGAGCCGAAGTCCGTCGAAACGATAGTCGCGAAGCCAATACAGCGCGTTCTCGATTGCGAAAGCCCGCACTTCTGCCACACGGTAATCGATGGCGCTACCCCAAGGGGTATGCGCCTCCGTGAAGAATGACGGCGCATAACGGCTCAGGTAATTTCCCTCGGGGCCGAAGTGATTGTAGACCACGTCGAGAAACACCATCAACCCGCGCAGATGCGCTTCGTCGATCAACGTCTTGAGATCTTCGGGGCGGCCGTAGGCGCTGTCCGACGCATACCACAACACGCCGTCGTATCCCCAGTTGCGCGGGCCAGCGAAGTCGGCGATCGGCATCAACTCCAGCGCAGTGATGCCGCTCGCCACCAGATGGTCGAGCTTGTCGATCATCGCGCGGTAGGTACCCTGGCGCGTGAAGGTGCCGACATGGGCTTCCAGCAACACCGCTTCGTGCCATGGGCGCCCTCGCCATTGCGGGGTGCGCCATCGGTAGCCCGAGTGATCGATTATCTCGCTTGATCCTGAAACGTCATCGGGCTGATAGAAGGAAGCTGGATCGGGCACATCGATGTCGTCGTCGATCCGGAATCTATAATGCGCTCCGGCGCGCACGCCTGGGACTTCGGCGGAGAACCAGCCGTTTTCACGGCGCCGCATAGGGTGCGGCTTGTCCAGTAGCAGATCGACCCGGTTCGCGGCCGGAGCCCAAAGTCGAAACGAGGCGCCATCCGCGCTCAGTCGTGTGCCGAATTGCCGCTCATTCATGCTGAACCCGCAAAGGCAAGGACCGAGCGGGGAGGCGCCTTGGTGTGGTCTCCCGCCGCGAAGTCCCTGAACGGGTGTGTAACGTGGACGGTGTTGAATAGTTGCTGCCACAGCTTGTATTCCGGCATCTTCGGCAGCGTGAATGCGATCTCTTCGGGGGCCGCGTTCAGCACGATGAAGATCGGCTCGCTCTCCTTGACCGGCCCCAACACATACGCAAGAAAGCGGCTCTCCGGGAAGTTCCAGTCTTCTTGCTTCATCTCCTCGGCGGACGGCGTAAGCCATAACACTCCGTAGGAGCCGTCGGCGCGCCGACCGTCCAGCCAACGGCGCGAGCGTAGCTGCGGAAACCTGCGCCGCAATTCGCTCATCTCGCCGATGAAGTTCGTGAGGTCGTCGCCCTCCCGGCCGATGCCGTCCCAGTTGACCCAGCCGACTTCGTTGTCCTGGCAATATGCGTTGTTATTGCCGAGCTGTGAGTTCGCGACCTCATCCCCCGCCAGAACAAGAGGAACGCCTTGCGCGAGGAAGAGGCAGGCGAGCTGATTCTTCCTTAGCTGGCGTCGAAGAGCGACAATGGCCGGATCATCTGTCGGACCCTCATGACCACAGTTGTTACTCTGGTTGTCACTGGAGCCGTCGCGATTGTCCTCGCCGTTGCTCTCGTTGTGTTTTTCGTTGTAGCTGAACAAATCCTGCAGCGTGAAGCCGTCATGCACCGTTATGTGATTGATGCTGGCTCGCGGTGCACGGCCGTCGTGATTGAACACGTCCGACGAGCCGGTCATGCGACTGGATATTTCGCCGATCAGGCTACCTTCGCCGCCCCAGTAACGCCGCATGGCGCTGCGGTAGCGGTCGTTCCATTCCGACCACTGGGATGGAAATGCGCCCACTTGATATCCGCCGAGCCCGAGGTCCCAGGGTTCGGCCACCAGCTTTACGGAGGCGAGGACGGGATCCTGGCGAAGCGCCGCGAGGAAGTTGCTGTTGCGGTCGAATCCGTTCGGTCCGCGCGCGAGCGTAGTCGCAAGATCGAAACGAAAGCCGTCGACGTGACAGACCTCGACCCAGTAACGCAGCGAATCCATGACCATCTGCAGTACGCGCGGATGAGTCAGCTTCACGGAGTTGCCGGTTCCGGTGAAGTCGTCATAGTAGCGCGGATTATCCTGCATCAGCCAGTAGTAGGAAGCATTGTCGATTCCCCGAAACGACAGCGTCGGACCCATATGGTTCCCCTCGGCGGTGTGATTATAAACGACATCAAGCATCACCTCGAAGCCGGCATCGTGTAGCCGGGCCACCGTCGTACGGAAGGTGTCCAGTGGGTTGTCCTGTGCGTAACGCGACTCCGGGGCAAAGAAAGAAAGCGTGTTGTAGCCCCAGTAGTTCGACAGCTTCTTTTCGATGAGTATCCGGTCGTCGACGAAGCCATGGACCGGAAGCAGATCGATCGTGGTTACGCCGAGCCGCTTGAAATGATCGATCATCGCCGGGCAGGACAGCGCTCCGAACGTGCCGCGAAGGTTCGGGGGCACGTCTTCACGCTTCTGCGTCAGTCCTTTGACGTGAGCTTCATAGATGATCGTGTCTTCCCAGGGGATGCCGGGGCGTTTTTCGCTGCGGCTGCGATCGAACCTCTCGTCAACAACCGTCGCTTTGGGCATGCCGCGCGCGTTATCGCGGCGGTCGAACGAGAGATCTTCGCGGGCGCTTCCGGTGCGATAGGCGAAGTGCGCATCGCTCCAGACCAGTCTACCCGCGACACGGCGGGCGTACGGGTCCAGCAGCAGCTTGTTGGGATTGAAACGGTGACCGTGCTCGGGCTCGTACGGCCCGTGAACGCGGTAGCCGTAGAGCTGGCCTGGTGAAACGTCATTGAGATAGCAATGCCAGACATCCTCGTCGCGCTCCGGCATTTCGATGCGTTCGAGTTCACGGCGTCCCTGATTGTCGAACAGGCATAGCTCGACCTTGCGCGCGTTGGCCGAGAACAGGGCAAAGTTGGTGCCCCGGCCGTCCCAGCTTGCACCGAGGCGGGCGAACGTTCCAGCGGACAGGCGCATGCGTCAGTTTTCCGGTACGAGAAAAATGGCGGCCAAAGGAGGGATGGTGAGCTCGAGTTCGGGCACGAGACTTGCCGAAGTTTGGACCTCGCCGACGTTCCCGACATTGCTGCCGCCGTAATGCGCCGAGTCCGAGTTGAACACCTCGCGCCACTTGCCGGAAAACGGCACGCGGATGCGGTAGTTGTGATATACATTCGGGGAAAAATTGAGCACGACCAAGCAACGCGCGCGTGCGTTGTCACCCTTACGGATCCACGCAAAGACGTTACCGTTGGCGTCATTCGTGACCAGCCATTCGAATCCGGATGGATCGCAATCCAGCTGGTGAAGTGCCGGCAAAGTGCGGTAAAGCCGATTCAGATCCCTGATCAAGCTGTGAATGCCGGCGTGCTCGTTTTCTCCGAGCAAGTGCCAGTCGAGCGACCGGTCATGGCTCCATTCGCGCTCCTGGGCAAATTCACAGCCCATGAACATCAGTTTCTTGCCGGGGTGCGCGAACATGAATGAGTAGTACGCGCGCAAGTTGGCGAAGCGTTGCCAACGGTCACCGGGCATCCGCCCGACAATCGAGCGTTTGCCGTGCACGACTTCATCATGCGACAGCGGCAGGATGAAGTTCTCGGAAAAAGCATAATGCAGGCCGAACAGGATGTCGCCGTGGTGATGTTTGCGGTGGATCGGATCCTTGCTGATGTAGTTCAGGGTGTCATGCATCCACCCCATGTTCCATTTGTAGCCGAAGCCGAGACCGCCAAATTCGACCGGCCGCGATACCTGCGGCCATGCGGTGGACTCTTCCGCGGCCGTGGTGGCATGGGGAAATCGGGCATATACTTCCGTATTGAATCGCCGGAGGAAATCAATCGCTTCGAGGTTTTCCCGTCCGCCATACCTGTTCGGGATCCAGGCATCCGCAGGTCGGCTATAATCGAGATAAAGCATTGATGCGACCGCATCCACGCGCAGCCCATCGACACCGTAACGTTCCAGCCAGAACAGAGCATTCGAGACCAGGAAGTTGACGACTTCGGTGCGGCCGTAGTTGTAGATCAACGTCCCCCAGTCGAGATGGCGCCCTTGCAGCGGATTGGCATGCTCGTAGAGGGCGGTGCCATCAAAGTTCGCCAGCCCGTGCGGATCGTCCGGGAAGTGTCCTGGAACCCAGTCCAGCAACACGCCGAGGCCTTCGCCATGGCAGGCGTCAATGAGTGCAGCAAAATCCTGGGGTGGACCGAAACGGCTTGTGGGCGCGTACAGCGCTGTCGGCTGATACCCCCACGAGCCATCGAACGGATGTTCGCTAACCGGCAGAAACTCCACATGGGTGAAACCGAGATCCTTCACATATCGCGGAAGCTGGTCGGCGAGATCGCGGTAAGTCAACCATTCGTTGTTGCCGGTGCGACGCCAGGAGCCGAGATGAACCTCGTAAATCGACATCGGCGCACTTAGGCTGTTGACCCGTTCGGGCGCCGGACGCGGATGCGGCAAGTTCGTCTCATCGAACACGATCGACGCCGTGCTTGGGCGCTTTTCGGTGGCAAAGGCGAAGGGGTCGGCCTTGAGCGGCAGATGCTGGCCGGCAGCGCCGATGATGTCGAATTTGTAGTGATCACCCGGCGTGGCGCGGGGAACGAACAATTCCCAGTAACCAGAGCCCCGCACGCGCATCGGGTGCCGGCGAGGGTTCCAGAAGTTGAAATCGCCGACGACGCTGACCCGTCTCGCATTGGGAGCCAACACCACGAACGCGACTCCATCGACGCCGTCGAGCGTCATAGGATGCGCGCCGAGCTTGTCATAAAGCCGCTGGTGGGTTCCCTCACCGAGAAGATACAGATCGAAGTCGCTCAAAACGGGTGGAAAACGATAAGGATCTTCAAGCTCGACGACGTTGTCGCCGAAGCGGGCGCGGAGCTGGTAGCGTTTCGAACCGTTTGGCAGCGCGCCGGCGAATAAACCAGCGTCATGAATTCGAGCCAGGGAAGCTGTTTCACCGTGCTCGCCGACGGCCTCGACGTTCGAGGCCTCTGGCAGGAAGGCCCGAACCACGTTGTGTCCGTCCTCGGTATGAAGCCCGAGGTAATGAAACGGATCGGAGTGGCGGCCTTCCACAATCGCGTAGGCCTCCGCTGGTAATTCCGTCATGAGGCCTCGCCCATGTTCTCGGACAATATCCGGATCGCTCCTGTCAGTGGGACACGTAGCCAGTCGGGTCGATGCGCCAACTCGTATTCGATTTCATAAAAGGCTTTTTCAAGCAGGAAGAAGTTCAGCAGTCGTTCCGCGGCGGCTGCATTTGCCGGCCACAGTCGAGCCGTGGTCATGATCTCGCGATAGGCCCCAAGGAAAACTGTGGTGGCCCGATCGCGCCATCCGGCGAGCGCCGCAGCAACTTTGCCTTGCTCGTCGGACGCGACTTTCAGCGCGCGCTCATGTGCGGCCGTCGCCGAATAATCGATCGAGCGGATCAGGCCAGCGACATCGCGCGCGCCGGGTGCCTTGCGCCGCCTCTCTTCAATCGAGCGCCGGGGCTCGCCTTCAAAATCGATGATGAAGATGTCGTCCTTGACGATCAGCATTTGACCGAGATGGAAGTCTCCATGGTGACGAATGTTGAGCCCGTCGATCTCACGCGGCAGCAGGGCCCCCAGGCGGTGAGGCAGGTCCTTATGGTAAGGCAAGAACTGGTCCACCAGCATACGTTCGGCATCTCTAAGCGAATCGCGCCGTTGCTGAAACGTTTCAAACAGGCGCCCGGCGCGGGCCAGGACATCGTCGGTCCAGCGCCGTACGTCGGCGGGTGTTGTCGGTTCGGGTTCAAAATCGGCGGCGTTCCCGCTGGCGAGGGCGAGGTGCATCTCGGCGACACGCCTTCCGGTCTGCGACATGTAACGGAGGTAAGGAACCTGCTCCTCACTTTCGCCGGGGTGCTCGCTCGAGGGCAACAGGCGCTGCTCATCGATGAAGCGATCCAGATAGGCCGATGTCACGGTCCAGGCATCGCCCTGGTTCTGGACAAACTCGTGAACGATTCCGATCGCGTGTTGTTTGTCGCCCTCGATCAGTTCGACGCTACCGAGCAGCGCGGGCGTGTTTGCGTAGCCCGCTTCTTCGGTCAGGAAGCGCCCCATTTCGATTTCCGGGTTTATCCCTGGTTCGATCTTGCGGTAAAGTTTGACAACATAGTCATTGTCCACAAGCGCGGTGCTGTTGGATTGTTCGGTCTCTACCGCCCGCACCTGTTCCGGCGCCTTGATAGGTTTGTTGAGAAGCCTGGCTGTGGGGCGGAACTCGAGACGCGATCCGCCCTCTTCGATAGTGAGGGATTGCCGCAGATTGCGCAGAAGAATGGCGATGAAGATTCGCTCGGTTGCCACGTCGAGCAGCGTTCCCTCACGCGCGCCCTGGCGCACAGCGGCGAATGCGCGGGGATTATAGCGCTCGCGATCGAAACGCACCCACTCGATCTGCATAGGCAGCAGATACCGCGACCTCACGCCGTCCTGGGTGGCTTCAAAGAAGGCAACCCAGGGCCGGTTATCTCCGACATCGCAGAACGGGATTGCCGAGGTCAGTACCGGATGAATGGATTTAGGAGAGCGCTCCGGATACCACCGGGTCCGCGCCAGAAAGCCCGGCAAGACGTCGCGTTCGAAGACAGTGCGGGTGCGCGCGAGCGAAACCCAGGTCGCCCCGAGCGGGACAACCAGGGTCTCAAATTCCGGAACTGCTGAGCCAGCGGTGTGCTCCGACCTGTCGCCCTGCTCGAGCCGGAACCAGTAGAAGCCATACGGGGCCAAAGTGATCATGTAAGGCAATTCGCCGATCGCCGGGAAACGGGTCCGACCCAGCATCTCCAGCGGGACCCGATCTTTCCAGGCGGAAAGATCCAGTTCGGTCGCCTGCGCGGACCGCGAGAGGTTGGCGACGCAGAGGATCGCTTCGTCTCGATATTGCCTGACGTAGACGAGCACGGAGCGGTTCGCCGGGCGGATGAACGTCATGGTGCCGCGTCCGAACGCCAGCGTGGATTTGCGCACGGAGATCAGCCGTTTTGTGGCGCTTAGCAGGGAAGACAGGCTGCGCGACTGGGCCTCGACGTTCACGGCCTCATACCCATAGACCGGGTCCATGATTGTGGGCGCATACAGCCGCGCGGGATCGGCGCGCGAGAAGCCACCGTTGCGATCCGGTGTCCATTGCATCGGCGTGCGTACGCCATTGCGGTCGCCGAGATAGATGTTGTCTCCCATCCCGATCTCGTCGCCGTAATAGATGATCGGCGTCCCGGGGAATGAGAGCAGCAGGGAGTTCATCAGCTCGATCTTCCGCCGGTCGTTGTCCATCAGCGGCGCCAGTCGACGCCGAATACCAAGGTTGAGCCGCGCTCGCGGATCATTGGCGTAAGTCGACCACAGATAATCGCGCTCGACGTCGGTAACCATTTCCAGCGTCAGTTCGTCATGGTTGCGCAGGAACAGCGCCCATTGGCAATTAGCCGGGATATCAGGCGTCTGGCGTAGAATGTCGGTGATGGGAAAGCGGTCTTCCTGCGCGATGGCCATGTAGATCCGCGGCATCAGCGGGAAATGATAGGCCATGTGGCATTCATCGCCCTTGCCGAAATATTCCTGCACGTCCTCCGGCCATTGATTGGCTTCCGCCAGCAACACTTTACCCTTTGCGTAAGCGTCGAGTTCGGCCCGGAGCTTCTTGATGACGGCGTGGGTCTCGGGAAGATTCTCGTTGTTGGTGCCGTCGCGCTCGCAAAGATAGGGAATCGCGTCGAGACGAAAGCCATCCACTCCGGTATCGAGCCAGCGCTTCATCACCTGCACCAGTGCACTGACGACGCGCGGATTGTCGAAATTCAGATCCGGCTGGTGCGAGAAGAAGCGGTGCCAGTAAAATTGGCCGGCTTCCGGGTCCCAGGTCCAGTTCGATTTCTCGGTATCTGTAAAGATGATCCGCGTGCCCAGATATTTCTGGTCGGTGTCGCTCCAGACGTACCAGTTGCGCGCGCTGGATTTTCGGTCGCTGCGCCGGGCGCGCTTGAACCAGTCGTGCTGATCCGAGGTGTGATTGATGACGAGCTCAGTGATGACCCGCAGGCCGCGCCGCTTGGCTTCGACGATGAATCGCTTGAAATCCTTCATCGTGCCGAAGTCAGAATTGATCGCGCCATAATCGGCGATGTCGTAGCCATCGTCACGTCCGGGCGATGGATAGAACGGCAACAGCCAAAGCGTCGTGACGCCGAGATCCTGCAGGTAACCGAGCTTCTCGGTCAGACCCGCGAAATCGCCGATGCCGTCATTGTTGCTGTCGGCAAACGCCTTGACATGCAGTTGGTAGATGATGGCGTCTTTGTACCAAAGCTCGCCGTCGTCCAGCGCGCTGGAGGGCGGCTTGGCGGTCTCTATGGATGACAACAGGTTCATGCTGTCCCTCACGCGAGACAGCGAAACAGCAGCGCGGGGTCGCGCATCGGGTCGATACGCAGTCGAATGCCGCCCCATTCCACCGGATAGCGCTCCCCAGTGACCACGTTTTCTACTGCCGCGACAGGGTGGCGTTCATCCGGTTTGCCGACCAGCACGTCACCAAGGGGAAACCAGAATTCGTGCACGTCCCGTGACAGCGCAATCGCGGTCATTACGCTGTTGGTCTGATCGATCGATTCCTTGACGAAGCCGATAACGTTGGCGTCGTCTATCGGAACAAACCGGAGATTGCTGGTCTGTTGCAGGGCCGCGTTTTCGCGACGAGCCCGGTTCAGTTCACGGATGTACGGTTTGATATTGCCGGGCTTGTCCCAGTCCCGCACCTTGATCTCATATTTTTCGGAATCCAGGTATTCTTCCCGGCCGGGAATCGGTTCGTGTTCCAAAAGCTCGAAGCCGTTATAGATGCCGTAGGTTGAGGACAGCGTCGCCGCCAGCGCAACCCTGGACTTGAACATCCAGCTCTCACCGGATTGCAAGTGAAACGGGAGAATATCGGGCGTGTTGACGAAGAAATTCGGCCTGTAAAAATCGCGCTCGGGATAACGGGTCAGTTCGATCAGATACTGCTCCAGCTCCCACTTCTCGGTTCGCCATGTGAAATAGGTGTAGGACTGCGTGAAGCCTAGTTTTGCAAGACCCTTCATCAGTTTCGGTCTCGTAAAGGCCTCAGCCAGGAAGATCACGTCGGGATGGTGCGTCTGGATCTCCCGGATCAGCCATTCCCAAAAACGAAATGGTTTGGTGTGAGGGTTGTCGACTCGAAAAATCTTGACACCCTGGTCGACCCAGAACAGCACGACGTCGCGCAACGCATTCCATAGCGCGCCGGCATCCTCGGATGCGAAGTCGGGGTTGACGATGTCCTCGTACTTCTTCGGCGGATTCTCGGCGTAACGCATCGATCCGTCCGGCCGGCGCCGGAACCATTGCGGGTGTTGCTTGAGCCATGGGTGGTCGGGCGAGCACTGCACTGCAAAGTCGAGCGCCACTTCCATGTCGTGCTGCTTGCAGGCGGCGACGAAGTCGCGGAAGTCCTGCAGCGTTCCAAGCTCAGGATGCACCGCATCATGACCGCCTTCGCTAGATCCGATCGCGTATGGACTGCCGGGATCGCCCTCGGCCGCAGTCACCGCGTTGTTGCGGCCCTTGCGGTTGGTGCGGCCGATCGGGTGAATCGGCGTTAGATAGACGACGTCAAAGCCCATGGCCGCAATGTCAGGCAGCCGCGTCACGCAATCCTTGAAGGTGCCGTGCCGGCCGGGAGTTTTGGCCTGGCTGCGTGGCACCATCTCATACCACGCACCGTACCGCGCCCGCGCTCGATCGACGACCAGAGGAAACAAAGCCGATCGTGTCAGGTCGGGCCGCGACTGGCTGATCGCCATGGCCTCCTTCAATTCATCGGTGAGAAGCGGCTCCGGTTCGCCACTCTGCAGGAAGGCCTCGCATTGTCTCAGGATGACGGCGGTCGCGGCTGGTGGACCGGCTTGCGCCTTGGTGAGCATGCCAGCGCCCTCGATGGCATCGACCGTCGAGTTGGCGCCGGCTTTCTGCTTCAGCTCAAAGCCGCGCCTCCAGGTTGCAAATTCGTCGGTCCAGGCTTCGATGGCGTAAACGTGCCTTCCGAGTTGATCCGGCACGAACGATCCGCCCCAGCGGTCATTGCTGTGGTGGGTCATCGGCTCGCGTCGCCACTCGCGGTCGCGCTCCCGGCGCCACACCAGCGCGGCACTCACCACGTCGTGACCATCGCGGTAGATATCTGCCCAGATTTCCACCCTTTCGCCCACAATCCGCTTCACCGGAAAGCGACCGCCCTCCACCTGCGGATAGACGTCCTCGATATGGAAGACGTCGCCGGCTGCGGCGCTCTGGACGGTTTGACTTGTTTTGTTCACGGTGATGCCGATCGACATGGAATAACGTCCCTTTTCGATTGCGTGAAAGGAGACGCTCCGGACAATGTAGAAAGCCGCTGGGCCAGCATTGGTTCCAGCGGAACGCCGCGGAGGCCTGAGAGTTAACGCCGGTTATCCTCCTAGCTGCGCTATGGAATTTTTGCGACGGCTTCCACCGTTGAGAGCGAACGCGTGCCGAATGGACCCCTTTACCAAAGCTTCAGAACTTGGAATCCAGACCCAGTTTATTGACGCCCACGGCCAGCGGCGGGTGACGGACCAAGAGGCGCTAAACGTCGCCATCGATGCCCTATCCCTCCACGCGCCGCACCCGCTGATAGAGGGAGCGGTCGTGATCCGGCTAGGGCGCCAGACGCGGACGCAGCTGAAACAAGCTGCCACGTTCCCGCTGCGATGGAAAATAGTTTCGAGCGACAGGATAATCGCGGAAGGCGATGCTTTCGAGGGCGTTGGCGATCCCGCTGATCGCGTGATCGATTGGCCAGTTGATTTGCCCCACGGTTCGTACCGTTTGCATCTGGTCGATGCCGCTGGGGTGCGCGACGATGCGGCGTTGATCATTGCGCCGGCAACGGCCTTCTCCGGCGGTTTCGACCGTTGCTGGTTGCTTGCCGTCCAGCTTTATGGGGTCAGGTCGGCTCGCAACTGGGGCATCGGCGATTTTGGCGACCTTGGACGCCTGATCGACGTGGCGGCCCAGCTGGGCGCCGACGGTATCGGGCTCAATCCGTTGCACGCGCTGTTTGACGACAGGCCAGCCGACTGTAGCCCGTATTCGCCGAATAGCCGGCTGTTCTTGAACGCGCTTTACATCGATGTCGAGAAGGTGCCGGGATTTGAGCCTGACCAGCACAGCACCAGGGCGCTCGCGCGAGTAAGGCAGATCGACGTTGTCGATTACGTCGAGGTTGCCGGCCTTAAATGGCGGGCGCTTCGGTCAGCGTTTGATCGCTTCAAGCATTCGCAGAGTGAACACCAGCAAGAGTTCGAAGAGTTTCGCTCCGAGCGCGGGGCGCTGCTTTCACGGTTCGCCTGCTTTGAAGCGCTGCGGCACAAGTTCAACAAGCCGTGGTGGGAGTGGCCCGAAGAGTGGCGTCACCCCGATGAAGCGAGTTGCGATCGGCTAAGGCGGGGTGCGGACCAAGTCGAAATAGAGTTTATCGAATTTATGCAGTGGGTCGCCGATCGGCAACTTGGGGCCTGCCAGCGGCATGCCACAGCGCGAGGCATGAAGCTGGGGCTCTATCTCGACGTGGCCGTCGGCGTGCAGTCCGATGGCTTTGATGCCTGGAACGAGCAGGTGGCGATATCGCGACAACTCGCCGTTGGGGCGCCGCCGGACCTACTGAACACGGCCGGTCAGAACTGGGGCCTCGCGGGCTTCAACGCCGCCGGCCTGGAAATCACGTCATTTGAACCATACAGGGCGATGCTGCGCGCTTCGATGCGGCACGCCGGTGCAATCCGACTGGACCACGTGCTCGGGTTGCACCGGCTTTACCTTGTGCCGCGTGGGTTTACCGCCGACAAAGGCGTCTACGTTCAAATGCCGTTCGAGGCGCTGTTGGCGGCAACCGCGCTGGAGAGCGTGGAGCATCGGTGCGTGGTCATCGGAGAAGACCTTGGCACGGTGCCGGAAGGCTTTCGCGAACAGCTGGCCGACTGGGGCATCTGGTCCTATCAGGTGATGATGTTCGAGCGAGACGAAAGCGGCAGGTTTCGTGGCATCGACCATTATGCGCGCAACGCGCTGGTCACTTTCAACACCCACGATCTTTCGACTTATGCGGGTTGGCGCTCGTTCAGCGACCTCAAGCTAAAACGCTCGCTCGGTGTCGATCCCGGTGAAACCGACGACGCGCGCTGGCATGCCTTGACCATGTTGAACGACGTCTTGCATCACCATGCCATCCAGAGTCATGATCTCTACGCGATCGCCGGTTTTCTGGCGCGGACCAGATCTCGCCTGCTTGCGATATCGCTGGAGGACCTGCTCGGCGTGATCGATCAGCCCAATATTCCGGGAACGACCAACGAACACCCGAACTGGCGGCGCAAGCTGCCGCTTGCCGTTGAGGATATTGCCGCCGCGATCGACGTCGCGGCGCTCAAGAACGCCACGGCGGGCCGGAGCCACGCTACGTCATGACGGCACATTTTGAATGGTGATGAACCTTGGCCTCGCCGATCGAAGATTATGGGCTGATCGGTGATTGCGAGACCGCAGCTTTGGTTGGGCGCAACGGGTCGATAGACTGGCTGTGCTGGCCCGCCTTCGATTCAGATGCCTGCTTTGCGGCCCTGCTCGGCACCGACCGGAACGGGAGATGGCTAATCGCGCCAGCCGAGCCGGTCACCAGCTCTTCCCGCCGCTACCGAGGCAACACACTGATCTTGGAGACGCAGTTTGAGACCGCCAGCGGCGCGGTTACGCTGATCGATTTCATGCCGCCCCGGGGCAATGCGTCCGATATCGTCCGGCTGGTGCGTGGCGAGGCCGGCAAGGTCAAGCTGAAAATGCACCTCGTGATCCGCTTTGGCTTCGGTGCGGACATTCCCTGGGTCAAGCGCACGCCCGACGGCGCGCTGCTGGCGATTTGCGGGCCGGACATGACCGTGCTGCGCACCCCAGTGCCGACCCGCGGCGAGGATCTGACGACGGTTGCCGATTTTGAAGTGAGCAAAGGTGACACCATTCCCTTTGTGCTCACCTACAGACCATCGCATCTGCCGATCCCGGAGCCCATCGACCCCGGTCACGCCTTGCAGGACACAGAGGATTTCTGGACCCAGTGGTGCAGCCATTGCACGTATGACGGCGAGAACCGCAATATGGTCATGCGGTCTCTCATCACGCTCAAGGCGCTGACGTACGCTCCGACCGGCGGCATCGTGGCGGCGCCCACGACCTCGCTGCCGGAAATAATCGGGGGCGGGAAGAATTGGGACTATCGCTTCTGCTGGCTGCGCGACGCCACCTTCACGCTGCTGGCCCTGATGAACTCCGGCTACACGGAAGAGGCATCTGCCTGGCACAACTGGTTGTTGCGCGCTGTCGCTGGATCCCCCGCCAGCATGCAGATCATGTACGGCATCATGGGTCAGCGCCGGTTGCTGGAATGGGAGGCGGGCTGGTTGACCGGCTACGAAGGTGCGCAGCCGGTCCGGGTGGGCAATGCCGCGCATGCTCAATTGCAGCTCGACGTCTATGGTGAGTTGATGGACGCCTTTCATCAATCGCGCGTGGCCCAGTTGACGCTCGATCAAAGCACGTGGGATCTGGAACGCACCGTGCTGGCGCATTTGGCGGAAGTTTGGGACCAACCGGATCACGGCATTTGGGAGCGACGTGGAGAGCCTAAACACTACGTACTCTCCAAGGTGATGACATGGGTTGCGTTCGACCGCGCGATCAAAAGCAGTGAAAAATTCGGGCTCGACGCGCCGCTCGAGGATTGGCGGGCATTGCGCGGCAGGATATCCCGCGATGTTTGCGAAAACGGTTTTGACTCCGGACAAAACGCGTTCGTAGAATCCTATGGCTCGCAGATGCTTGACGCCAGCGTCCTGTTGCTCCCGGCGGTGGGTTTTCTTCCCGCTTCAGATCCGCGCGTTCTCGGCACCATAGCCGCTATCGAGAAGCGGATGATGTGGGATGGATTCGTACTGCGCCACGACCCGCGCGAGCTTCCTGCTCTGCAACCGGCCCAGGAAGGTGCCTTTCTCGCTTGCACCCTCTGGCTGGCCGACGCCTATGTGCTGACGGGCGAGATCGCCAAGGCGCAGGCGCTGTTCGAGCGGGTGGTGGCGGTAGCGAACGATCTCGGTCTCTTAGCGGAAGAATTCGACCCAGGTGCCGCCCGTCAGACCGGCAATTTCCCTCAGGCGCTTACGCATATCGCCTTGATCAACACCTCACAAAACCTGAGCGCTGCCAAAAAGCCGATCGAGAAGCCCGCGGTGCAGCGCGCCAACTGAGTTGTTTGGTTCCGGGTCAAGGAACTTACCTTCCCCAAACTCGTTATCAGAAGGGCTTGGCTGGAGGCGGGCTGATGATCCGTTACTTCTTCGTGACCATCGTTATGGCCTTGCTGACCGTTCCGGCGGCAGCGGCGCGCCTTGATCCTGGCAAGATCAACAATGCGGAGTATCGTCCGGCGCCAAATGGCAAAAAGTCGGGCGCCAGGCAATCAATCTCCAACGGCAAGATCGATCCCCTGATCGTAAAGGCCGAAGTCTTGTTGAGCCGCGCGTTTTTTTCTCCCGGTGAGATCGATGGCAAGCTCGGTGAAAACGCGCAAAAAGCCCTGACTGCATTTGCCGAGGCGAGGGGGCTTCCAAGCACCAAGCCGCTCACCCCCGAGATTTGGAAAGCGCTAACCGCGGTGAGCACAGACCCGATCATCACCGAGTACACGATTTCTGAAAAAGATATCAAGGGCCCGTTTTTGCGCAAGCTGCCGGCGAAGATGGAGCAGATGCAGGACATCAAATCGCTCGGCTATACGAGCCCGCGCGAAGCCATCGCTGAAAAGTTTCACATGAGCGAAGAACTGCTGGTGGCGCTCAACCCCGGAACGGAATTCAAACGGGGCGGCGAAATCATTCTCGTCGTCAAGGTACCGGATCAGGCCACGTTGCCAGTTGAGCGGCTCGAGGTCGACAAGTCACGCCAAGCCGTGAGGGCATTTGATTCATCGGGTAAGCTGATTGCCTTTTTTCCGGCGACGGTCGGGAGCGAAGAAAAGCCAACTCCAAGCGGTTCTCTCAAGGTCGTCTCAATTCACGCCGATCCGACCTACCGCTATAACCCAGACTACAAATTCAAAGGCGTGAAATCACGCAAGCCGTTCACGATCGCTCCAGGGCCAAACAACCCGGTTGGATCGTTCTGGATCGGATTGTCGGCTGAGGGATATGGAATTCACGGAACGCCCGAGCCTTCGAAGATCAGCAAATCGGAGTCGCATGGGTGTGTGCGGCTGACCAATTGGGACGCCCGTCTGTTGGGCGGGAACGTCAAAAAGGAAACGCCGGTGGTCTTCGTTGGTGAGCCGCAGGAGAACTCAAAGAGCTCGGCAGGCTGAAGAAAGCCGACGCAGCGCGGTCAAGCTGTGATGTTCGCTTTCAGAATAATGTCGACCGCTCCGGCAAAGCCTTCCTCCTCGTTTGAAGCCGTCACGTGAGTCGCCGCTCTTTTCACGTCATCAGTTGCGTTGCCCATGGCGATCGACAGGCCGCTATTCCTGAACATTGGCAGATCATTCTGCATGTCGCCAATGGTGGCGACCGCATCGGTGGAAATGTTGAGGCGTTTGGCAATGGTTTGAACGAACGTCCCCTTATTGCATCCGGGCGGGGTCACGTCGAGGTAGTAGGGTTGTGAGCGAACTGCGGTCGCGTGCGAGCCGAGGGCTTCGTGAATTGCCGCTTCGCAACGTTGCAGCAGTGCTGGATCGGAGCTCGATCCGACTATCTTGCAGGCGGTCGTGAGATACGGCGCAAAATCCGGGACGATGGTCGGGTCAGCGTGGATGGCGCGCTTTTCGAGTGGAACATATTCGCCGTCGGCGCGGCGGGTGAGCCAAGTGTCGTTCGTGAACAACCAGATGTCGACCCCGAAGTCGTTCAGCACGCGAATACTTCGCTCGGCGGCCGCGGCGGGGATGAGATGTTGCTCGATCGGGTTCAGATTGGAATCGACGATTGAGCTTCCGTTGAAGGCACCGATGGGAAGGGTAATCGCCAGTGGTTCGACCAGAAATCGCATGCCCATGGTCGGGCGGCTGGATGTGACCGCGAATCCAATGCCAGCCTCGTGCAGCCGTCGTACCGCTGCGATCGCCGCATCGGTCAGCGTTTTGCGGGTTGTCAGCAGCGTGCCGTCGATATCCGACACCACAAGCGCTATCCGGCTCATGCGAGGTCCTTGCCGGGCTTGCTGTCGGAAAAACCGAGTTGATGCAGCGCGGCCGCTACGATCGCGTCAATGGAAGCGTCGATCGACACTGATTTCGCGTTCTCGCTGGCTTCGGGCGGCTCAAGGGTTTTGAACTGGCTGTCCAACAGGCCCGCCGGCATGAAATGCCCCTTTCGTTGCGCGAGGCGGCCCGCGATCAAATCCTTTGTGCCGTCGAGAAAGATGATCCTGACATCGCGCCGTCCATTCACGAGCAGGTCGCGGTAAACCCGCTTCAGCGCGGAGCAGGCGATCACGGCATGCTGGCCGGCAGTGCACACCCTTTCGATCTCGTCGGCAATCGCGCGCAGCCAGGGCCAGCGGTCTTCGTCCGTTAGAGGATGTCCTGCCTTCATTTTTTTGACATTGGCCGGAGGGTGGAACGTGTCACCGTCTTCGTAGCGCCAGCCAAGGCGTGCAGCCAGCTGCTCTCCGATCGTGCTCTTGCCCGAGCCGGACACACCCATGACGATGAGGACGCAGGGCATTTCACGGCCGTTATCGGACACCATGGTTCTCCGGCAGAGCGGCCCTATCGATCAGCCAGACGGTATCGCCGGTCAGGGAGTGCGCCCGATTGGCCGGCAGGTTCTCGCCTGCGAGCACGCGCGTCAAGATCGCGCGCTTGCCGGAGCCCGTCACTTCGAACAGCATTTCACGGCAGCAGCCGAGTGCGGGCAGCGTCAATGTGATCCGGGGCACAAAGGGCGCGACGGGAGACTCTGGGACACCCACGACCCAGCGCGTCGCCTCCGAAAGCGCCGCATGGCTGGGAAATAACGAGGCCGTGTGACCGTCCGGGCCCACACCCATGAGCACCAGATCGAACAACGGCCTGACCGGATCGAAAGAGTCCGCCCCATAGAAGGATCTAAGCTCACGCTCGTAGCACAAAGCCGCCTCGTCGGGGCTGCCAAAGTCAGTCGGGATCGGGTGGATGTTGGAAGCGGGCGCGCAGCGATCCAGAAAGGTTCGCCTCGCCGCGCCCATATTGCTCAACGGATCATTCGCGGGCACAAATCGCTCGTCGCCGATGAACCAGTGCACGCGAGACCATGGCATCTGGTCCCGCCAGTCATCCGTCGCGAGCAGCCTGTACAGCAGTTGCGGGCCCGAGCCGCCGGTCAGGCAAATCGCCACGGTGTCCGTGGTCGCGGCGATCCGGGCGAGCATCCGATCGGCTGCGATTTTCGCGACCGCGCTGCGATCCGAACCTGTGATCAGCCGGCGATCAAAGCTCACCGCCATCGATCTACCCGGCCCTGCGCCAGCTGCGGCCATCGCGTTTCAGCAATTCCTCCGCAGCCTGCGGACCTTCGCTGCCCGCCCGGTACGCTTCGAGGCCCTTCGGACCGGCCTTCTTCCAGGCATCGAGGAAAGGCTGCACCGCCTTCCAGCCGGCTTCCACACTGTCGGCGCGCTGAAACAGCATATTGTCCCCGATCATGCAGTCGTAGATCAATGTCTCGTAACCGGTAGCAGGCTCCGCCTTGAAGTAATCCTTGTAACGGAATTTCATCTCCACGCCGTCAATCGAGATCACAGGCCCCGGCACTTTGGTATTGAACTGCAGGGTGATGCCCTCGGTCGGCTCGATCGAAAGGACAAGATAGTTCTGCGACAGGCGGTCAACCGGCGTGCAACTGAACATCGCGAACGGCGCCTGCTTGAACTTGATGGCAACTTCGGTGCGCTTGACGGCGAGCGCCTTGCCGGTGCGCAGGTAGAAGGGAACGCCGGCCCATCGCCAATTGTCGATGGTGAGTTTCAGCGCGACATAGGTCTCGGTGGTGCTGCCAAGCTTGACCTCTTCAGTCTCTGTATATCCGGGGATGGCGGTGTCGTCGACGTTGCCAGCCGAATACTGGCCGCGCACCGAGTTTCTCAGCGCATCTGCGTCGTTCTGCGTCTGGATCGCGGCCAGCACATCCGCCTTTTCGGAGCGCACCGAATGCGCGTCAAAGCGGATAGGGGGCTCCATCGCAACCAGCGAGAGTAGCTGAAACAGGTGGTTCGGGACCATGTCGCGCAATGCGCCGGTTGCGTCGTAGAAACTGCCGCGGTGCCCGATACCAAGCTTCTCGTCAACGGTGATCTGGATGTGATCGATGTGATTGCGATTCCAGATCGGCTCGAACATGCCGTTGGCGAAGCGCAACACCAGGATGTTCTGCACCGTTTCCTTGCCGAGATAGTGATCGATGCGATAGATCTGCTGCTCATCGACTATTTTTAGAAGTTCGCTGTTTAGCGCCTTTGCGGAGGCGAGGTCGGTACCGAACGGCTTTTCGACCACCAGCCGGCGCCACGCGCCATTCTCCTCCTTGAGCATACCAGCGCGCCCGAGTTCGCGGCTGATAGGCGCGAACGCGGAAGGCGGTGTCGCGAGGTAAAACAGCCGGTTGCCGCCAGTCGATCGGTCGTTTTCGAGCCTCTCGAGCCGCTCTCGCATCGCGTCGAACGAGGCTGGATCTTGCGCATCGGCTTCAATGCTGGTGACGCACTCCAGTAGCCGTTTGGCTATGGCATCCTCGACGGGTCTTGTTGCGAACTGACGAAGTCCCTTCATCAGGCTGTTGCGCAATTCCTCGTTCGACATCTTCTTGCGTGGCACGCCAACTACGCAGAATTTGTCCGGCAGCAGTCCGCTTGCCTCCAGATTATAGAGCGAGGGAATCACCAGCCGATGGGTAAGGTCGCCGGTCACGCCGAAAATAACGAACGAGCAGGAATCCGGCTTCTTCTGGTTTGTGCGCTGAGAGTGATGTGAGGAAGCGTCTGTCACGAAGGGCCGGCCTCCGGCTTGACAATTTCGGGCGCGGTTTGTCGCGTGGGCTCGGGATGTTGCTGCGGCTCCTTGTGGCCGCCGAACCCGTCGCGCATCGCGGATAGGATTTTTTCGGCGAAGGTATGCTCCTTGCGCGAGCGAAAACGGGCAAACAATGCGGCGCTCAGCACCTCCGCCGGGACTGCCTCGTCGATGGCCGCGTTGATGGTCCAGCGTCCTTCGCCCGAATCCTCCACGAAGCCGGAATAATTATCCAACGTGCCGTTTCTGGCGAGCGCGGCGGCGGTGAGATCGAGCAGCCAGGACGGGATGACGCTGCCTCGCCGCCACACTTCGGCGATATCGGCAATGTCGAGATCGAAACGATGCTCCGCCGGCAACGCCTCGATGTTGGCGTTCTTCAGGATGTCGAAGCCTTCGGCATAGGCTTGCATCAAGCCGTATTCGATGCCGTTGTGAATCATTTTCACGAAATGGCCGGCGCCGACGGGCCCTGCATGCACATAACCCTGCTCGATGCGCCGGTCGCGTCCCTCGCGCCCTGCGGTCCGGGGAATGTCGCCGGTTCCAGGAGCCAGCGTGGCGAAGATGGGGTCGAGCCGATCGACCACCGCCTTCTCGCCCCCGATCATCATGCAGTAGCCGCGATCGATTCCCCACACACCACCGGAGGTGCCGACGTCGATGTAATGGATGCCTTGTTCCTTCAGCGCCTTGCCACGGCGGACGTCGTCCTGCCAGAACGTATTGCCGCCGTCGATAATTACATCACCGGGCTCCATCAGCCTGGAGAGCGAGTCGATCGTTACTTCCGTGATCTTGCCTGCCGGCAGCATCACCCACGCGGTCCGTGGTTTCTCCAGCTTCCGCACAAACTCGGCCAGTTCGCCGGAGCCGACCGCGCCTTCCGCCGCGAGCGCCGCCACAACATTCGTATCCTTGTCGTAAACGACGGTGGTATGTCCGTGCTTCATCAGGCGGCGGACGATGTTGCCGCCCATCCGTCCCAAGCCGATCATGCCGAGCTGCATTTCGTTACCTTTGAGTCAAAGCTTGCGCGATCGCATCATCAAGCATTTTTAGCCCCACTTCGAGGTCGCCCTTGAGGTGTACGCGCAGTGCACGCCGACCGCGTTCGGTAAGCACGTCGAAATCGCCGCGCGCCTGGGCGGACTTGATCACGCCGAAGCTGGCTTTCTGGCCGGGCACCGGGAGATCGTTGACATCATCCGATGTGATCTGGAGAAAGACACCGCTGTCGGGACCACCCTTGTAGGCCTGACCGGTCGAATGCAGGAAACGGGGCCCGAACTCGGCGCAGGTCGCCACATGACGCTGATCGCGAACTCGAAGCCGCATCTGCTGCAAGGCGTCGATGTTAGCGGCGTCACGTTCGATATACGCGAGCAGCGCCACGTAGTCCCCGGCATCTACGCGTGACAGATGCGCCTTTAACCAGGAGCGGAGATCGCCGTCCGCGCCGGCGCTGCGGAGCGCGGCGACATTTTTCTCGTCCGTATAGAGATCGGCCGGCGGGGTCGACATCGCCGGCTCTTCCGGCGGCAGCCTTCCTGATTTTTCAAACGCGGTGGTGAGCTCGCGGGTCTTGATCTTGGCGTCTTCAACGTCGGGCTGGTTGAACGGATTTATTCCGAGGAGAGCGCCTGCTACCGCGGTCGCCATCTCGAACCGGAAGAACTCCTGACCGATATGGTCGATCGACTTCATCACGATACGAACAACGGGATGACCCGCATTTTCGAGTGCCCGCAACTTTTGGTCATGCAGGGTATCGTCGTCGCCTTCGATCCTGATGTCGATGAAGAACCGATCGCGCCCGTACACTGACGGCTCGCCGAGCGGCTCGCTGTCGATCGGGATCAGCCCTTTGCCGTCCTTGCCGGTGGACTCCGCGATGAGCTGCTCGGCCCATGCGCCGAAATCGAAGATTTTGCCTGACGCCAGGATGGTCACCTTGTCTCGTCCTTCAAGCCCCGCCAGCCCCATCGCGAGACCGAGTTGCACGCCCGGATTTTCATGCGGCGGCACGTCCGCTCCGCAGGAGCGAAGCATCGACAGCGCGTGCGTTATGAGACTGCGGACATCAATGCCCGCCGTCGCTGCAGGCACCAATCCGAATGGCGACAGCACCGAATAACGTCCGCCAATAGTAGGGTCGCCATGAAAGGTTCGCGCAAAACCCTGCTTTGCGGCGACCTTCTCCAGAGATGAGCCGGGATCGGTCACGGCAATGAAGCGATGGCCGGCCTTGTCCCGGCCTATGGCGTCGGACACCCGAGCGAAGAAATAATCCTTCATGACGTTCGGTTCGGTGGTGCCGCCGGATTTGCTCGAGACGATAAACAGCGACCGGGAGAGATTGATCGAAGTCTCCAGCTTGCGGACCTGAGCCGGATCGGTCGAGTCAAGCACGTGCAGCTTCGGGAAGCCGGGCTGCTTTGGAAAAGTATTCGCAAGCACTTCAGGTCCAAGGCTCGAGCCGCCCATGCCGAGCACGACCGCGTCAGTGAAATCTTGCCCCTTTACGCGCCGCGCGAAATCCTCGTAGTCGGCGAGATCCGCCGAAGCCGGGCTGTTGAGCCAGCCCAGCCACTTATTCTCGTCGGTGCCGGTCCATAGCGATGGATCGCGTTGCCACAGGCGGCGGATTTTGGCCGAAACTCGCCAATCTTCGGCGGCGTGCTTGACGGCGATTTCCATGTTCTTGTCGAGCGTCAGGGTTTGCCGGTTGAGAACTGAACCGAGCACGGTCGCGCGCTTGTGTGCGACAGCCGCGTACAGCTTGTCGGCGGCATCAGCGAACAGTGTGACCCCATCCTTGACAAGTTCGGTCGTGATCGCATCGAGCGAGATCCCGGACTGCTCGAGTTCGGCGAGCACCTGCTTTGCATCGTCGAGATTTTCCTCAAGGCTGTCGCGCGGCTTGCCGTGATCACGGAAAGCATCGAGCGTCGCCGGCGGGACGGTATTGACGGTGTTGGGACCAATCAGTTCCTCGACGTAAAGTACGTCGCTATATGCCTTGTTTTTCGTGCCCGTCGAGGCCCACAGCAGGCGCTGGGGCCGAGCGCCCTTGGCCTTGAGCTTCTCCCAACGCGGGCCGGAGAACAACCGCTTGTAATGCTGGTAGGCGAGTTTGGCGTTGGCGATAGCGACCTTGCCCTTCAGTGCAGCGAGCCGTTGTTGCTCCGTTGGATCGTTGGCGCGCGCAATCTTTTCATCCAGTTGCTTGTCGACGGCGCTATCGATGCGGCTTACGAAGAAGCTCGCGACGCTTGCCACTGTCGAGGGATCGCCGCCAGCAGCGACATATTTTTCGAGGCCGGCGAGGTAGGCTTCGGCAACATCCACATAAACCTGCTGCGAGAACAGCAGCGTGATGTTGATGCTGATGCCCTCACCAATCAGCGCCTGTATGGCGGGCAATCCTTCGGGGGTAGCTGGCACCTTGACCATGAGATTGCGCCGGCCGACGTCTTTCCAAAGTCTTTTGGCTTCGGCGATGGTGGCCTCGGTGTCCATAGCGAGATAGGGCGAAACTTCGAGACTGACAAAACCGTCTTCACCGTTGAGCTGATCATAGACCGGGCGCAGCACGTCGGCGGCGTGCCTGATATCCTCTACGGCAAGTTGCTCGAACAGCTCGGCGACCGGACGGTCGCCTTTCTTGAGGGCGTGAGCGATCGCACCGTCATATTCGTCGGAACTACCGATCGCCTTCTCGAAAATCGATGGGTTCGACGTGACCCCCTTCACGCCATCCTCGTCGATCAGCTTCTTCAAATCGCCGTTGACGACGAAGCCGCGAGCCAGGAAATCCAGCCAGATAGCCTGACCATGTTTTTCAAGTGCTTTGACGGAGTTCATGATGCCCTTGTTTCGTTCGAGCGCGGTCGTCCCTCTCGCAATTCGCACCTTCTGGCGGGGCGCCGAATTGTCAACAAGCTGGTCGATACTGGGAACGTATAAGCGTATCGGACCCGATAACGCCATTCACAACATATCGATCCGCTCGGGACCGGGCTGTTTGGCGGCGATTTCAGGATGTTTTTGCGTGGCCGAAAAGATCAATCCGCTTGATCTGGATAATGGGCTAACGCGCCGGCGCGATCCGACGCGCCGCCCCGATCCAGAATCGTGGTCTACCGAAGACCAGCGTTGATCTTGTCCAGCGCGGCCGAGCCAGGACAAAGCTGGTCGCTCTGAAGTGTGTTGAGCGGCGCGTCCACCGTATTAAGGTGAGCATGCAGGTCGTCAGCGTCGGAATCGATGTAAAGCAGACCGGTTACGATTTGCCCCTTTGCCGCGTGCCGCTGCAGGAACGTCATCGCCGCGAGGCGATCGTGCGCATCGTAATCCGCATCGATCTTGCGCAACGCCAGTCGCGTGCCATCGTGCTGTTCGACGGTCTGCACGGTGCCCGGCGCATAGTCCACCGTGATCGGATCGCGGCCGGTAATTACGTCAAGTCTGTTCACCGCGTCGTTGTGCTCGCGCACGTAGTCGAAGCTTTTGGTCGAGCCGGCGTGATTGTTGAAGGCGATGCACGGGCTGATCACGTCGATGAAGGCCGCGCCCTTGTGCTCGATCGCGGCCGAGATCAGTGGGACCAACTGGGACTTGTCCCCGGAGAAGCTTCTTGCCACGAACGTGGCCCCAAGCTGCAGCGCGATCGCGACGAGGTCGATGGCGTTATCCGTATTCATCACGCCTTTCTTGGATTTCGAGCCGCGGTCGGCGGTGGCCGAGAACTGGCCCTTGGTCAGGCCGTAAACGCCATTGTTCTCCACGATGTACGTCATGTTGACGCCGCGCCGTATCGAATGCGCAAACTGGCCGAAGCCGATCGAAGCCGAGTCGCCGTCGCCGGAAACCCCGAGGTAGATCAAGTCGCGGTTGGCCAGATTGGCGCCGGTCAGCACCGAGGGCATTCGACCGTGCACCGAATTGAACCCATGCGAATTGCCCAGGAAATAATCCGGCGTTTTCGATGAGCACCCGATCCCGGAAATCTTGGCAACCCGATGCGGCTCGATCGAAAGCTCGTAGCAGGCCTCGATGATCGAAGCGGTGATGGAGTCATGACCGCAACCGGCGCACAGCGTCGAAATCTTGCCCTCGTAATCCCGATGAGTATAGCCGAGATCGTTTCTGGGCAGGCCCGGGTGATGGAATTTCGGCTTGGCGATGTAGGTCATGACACAACCTTGCGGAGTGGGGTCAGTTTGAGCTGATCCTGGTGATCGCCGATGGCGCTGGAGATGAAGCGCGCGGTGATCGGGGTGCCGTCATAATGCAGGATTGGAACCAGCCTGACGGGATCGATCCCGTTTTCATTGACGATCAGCGAGCGAAGCTGCGCGTCGCGATTCTGCTCGACCACGTAGACGAAGTCGTGGTCGGCGATGAAGCTTGCGACGCTGGAATGGAACGGGAAGGCGCGGATCCGAAGACGGTCCAGTTCATGCCCGCGCGCTTCCAGTAGTTGGATTGCTTCGTCCATCGCCGGAGCGGTGGAGCCGAAATAGATCACGCCGTATTTGGTGGGCTTGCGGGCATTCGCCTGCAACGGCCGCGGTACCATGTCCTGGGCGGTCTCGAATTTCCGAACCAGTCGCTGCATGTTGTCGGCGTACACCGAACCTTCCTCGGAATAACGCGCGTAGCGGTCGCGGGAGGTTCCGCGAGTGAAGAACGAGCCCTTGGTGGGGTGGGTGCCGGGGTAGGTGCGGAACGGGATGCCGTCGCCGTCGACGTCGAGATAACGTCCGAAGTCGCGTCCTTCTTCAAGCATCTCCGATGTCATCACCTTGCCGCGGTCATACTGTCGCGCGTCATCCCACTTCAGCGGACGGCAGAGACGATGGTTCATGCCGATATCGAGGTCGAGCATGACGAAGATCGTGGTCTGCAGTCGCTCGGCCAGATCGAACGCGGTTGCCGCGAACTCGAAGGCTTCCGCGGGATCTTCGGGGAACAGCAGTACGTGCTTGGTGTCGCCATGCGAGGCATAGGCGCAGATCAGGATATCGCACTGCTGGGTCCGCGTCGGCATGCCGGTGGACGGCCCCGCGCGCTGCACATTCATGATTACGGCCGGGATCTCGGCAAAGTACGAAAGCCCGATGAATTCCTGCATCAGCGAAATGCCGGGCCCGGATGTGGCGGTGAAGGCGCGCGCGCCGTTCCAGGATGCACCGATTACGATTCCGATCGAGGCCAGTTCGTCCTCGCCCTGCACGATTGCATATTTGGCTTTGCCAGTTTCGGGATCGTGCCTGAGCTTCTGGCAGTGGCTGCCGAATGCGTCTGCAAGCGACGATGATGGCGTGATCGGATACCAGGCGCAAACTGTAGCGCCACCGTAGACCGCGCCGAGCGCGGCGGCGCTGTTGCCCTCGATGAAGATGCGGTCGCCGACCTTGTCAGCCTTGTTCACCCGCAAGCCGATCGGACATTTGAGATTTTGCAGAGCCCAGTCGCGCCCGAGATGCAGCGCGTGAACATTGGACGACAGGAGCTTTTCCTTGCCCTTGTACTGCTCTCCAATCAGTTGCTCGACCAGCTTTGGGTCCATGTCGAGCAATGCGCAAACCGCGCCCAGGTAAATGATGTTCTTGAAGAGTTGGCGCTGGCGCGGGTCGGTATAGGTCGAATTGGTGATCGCGGTCAGCGGCACCCCGATCACCGTGATGTCGGCGCGGAACTTGGATGACGGCATCGGCTTGGTGGAATCGTAGAACAGGTATCCTCCGGGCTCGATCGAAGCCAGGTCCTTGTCCCAGGTCTGGGGGTTCATTGCGACCATCAGGTCAACCCCGCCGCGCGCTCCCAGATGGCCAGCCTCGGTGACCCGCACTTCGTACCAGGTCGGCAGTCCCTGGATGTTAGACGGAAAGATGTTGCGTGGTGATACCGGCACGCCATGGCGAAGTATAGAGCGAGCGAAAAGCTCGTTTGCGCTCGCCGAACCCGAGCCGTTCACATTCGCGAACCGGACGACGAAGTCGTTTACGCTGCTGATCGGCTTTTGGACGGACATGATGTACCTGCGAGAGTCATATCGATGAGGTATTTCTGCATGTCCCACGCACCGGTGGGACAACGCTCGGCACACAGGCCGCAATGCAAGCAGACGTCTTCATCCTTCACCATCACGCGCCCGGTCTTGAGGCCGTCCGCGACGTAGAGATCCTGGTCCGGATGCAGCGAAGGGGCCTTCAGGCGGGTCCGCAGGTCGGCTTCTTCTCCGTTCTCGGTGAAAGTGATGCAGTCCATCGGACAGATATCAACGCAGGCGTCGCATTCG
>JBJMTO010000036.1:0-2944 GCA_045811665.1 Bradyrhizobium sp. | reverse complement strand
AATCATCCAGCAGTAGCCCCACCAGTCCGTCAGCATGCCGTGATCGTCGACGAGATCGTAACCCTGCTCGGCCGCGAACAGCCGCGCATGCGCCTCGTCGAGCGAGTCGAGCCAGGCATGGTCGGCATCCGAAAACAACTCATCGCTGAAGTCGTCGGTGGTATACCCCCACAGCGACATGCAAACGGCGTGGAATTCACGGTCGATCTGGTCGTCATCGACGAGCCGCCGGCGAGACGCCCGATGCAGCCGGGAAAGCGAGCGCGCGAAGTCGGCAATTCGAGTGAGCGAGAATTGGTCAAAGGCAATGGTGGACATGTAGTCCTCTAAGGTGGGAAAAGCCCTATATGTTGTGGGGGCAAGTGCGCCGAATCACCATGGTATATCAACCACTTGCAAAAGTGTTCTTAATTCGTTCCTGCCCGGAGGCTCGCGCAACGAATGATGCACCACGCAGCACCAGAAGGCGTTCAGGAGATTCAGAGAGACACTCCGGCCCGCGTTATTCGAAGGTGACGCCGATGCGTCGTTCTTTGCGCCACACCACGCGGCAGGCGCGCTTGGATTGTTCGGTTTGCATGACCAATGTCAGCCGGTCCGGAATATAGAGCGGACTCTTCACGTCCAACGCAGCCCCGTTCTCGGATATGTTCCGAATCGTGCAGTCGATCACGCTATCGGCAAACTCGATCGAGCCTGCCTTCAATACACGTCGCCGAGAAGCTGCCCTGGGAACATTCATCGAATTTGAGATACGCCTAATTTCTAAGCGTTCTCTGAAAAACAGCTCCGTAGTGCTACGTGGACGATGGAACTCCGGCGCCCGCCATTCATTTCACCACCTCACATTGCGGAGAGCAGCTTGTCGCCGCAATAGTTGGCGTAAAACTTTCCGCCGCACTGCCGCCGGATCGCCTCACAGCGCGCGGCGGGTGAGGCATTCTGGGGTACGCTGAATGAACAACTCAGGCCGTCAGCGCTTCGTCCGGTCTTGCCGGCGGCATACGCTGCACTGGTTGCGCTGATGCAGAACATGAAAACCGCGGCAGCGACAATCTGGATGATCACTCTCATGGTTGAACCCTCTCAGCATGTTTACAACCAACACTACTCCAGAACCGTACGATACTCCTGAAATGGACCAGCGCAGAGCGCGAAGCGTCTGCCTTTCATTGCAGAAAAGCCATGGATGCGTTGCACAATCGTAGGGTCCCGAGCCGATTCGGATCGGGGCATAAGAACTTGTACATTTGCACGGGGTTCCATCAGAGATGCCCAAGCTGCCCGATCCATCATCCGCCAATCAGGTTCATCAGCACGTCGACGAGTTGGCGCTCGCCGAGATCAAGAGCGCGATTCTTGCAAAGCTGCGGCTTGCCATCGGCAAGGACGTCGGCATGGCGACCAGGCACGACTGGTACAAGGCCGCGGCGCTGGCGCTGCGCGACCGCATCGTGCACCGCTGGCTGATGGCGGAGAAGCAGACTTACGATGCCGGCAGCAAGCGGGTCTACTACCTCTCGCTCGAATTCCTGATCGGGCGCCTGTTCACCGACGCGCTGAACAATATGGGCCTGCTGCCGGTGTTCGAGGCGGCGCTCGGCGATCTCGGCGTCAACCTCTCCGATCTGCGCAAATGCGAGCCGGATGCGGCGCTCGGCAATGGCGGTTTGGGGAGGCTGGCGGCGTGTTTCATGGAGAGCATGGCGACCCTTGCGATTCCCGCCATCGGCTACGGCATCCGTTACGATTTCGGTCTGTTCCGCCAGATCATCGCGCAAGGCTGGCAGCAGGAATATCCCGACGAGTGGCTCAGTTTCGGCAACCCGTGGGAGTTCCAGCGCTCGGAGGTCGTCCATCACGTGCATTTCGGTGGCACGGTCGAACACGTCGAAAGCGAAGGACGGGACTGCGCTAGCTGGCATCCGGCCGAGACCGTGCAGGCGGTCGCCTATGACACCCCGATCGTGGGCTGGCGCGGCCAGCACGTCAACGCGCTGCGGCTGTGGTCGGCGCGCTCGCCCGACCCGCTCAAGCTCGACGTTTTCAACACCGGCGACTATCTCGGCGCCAGCGCCGAGGAGGCGCGCGCTGAATCGATCTGCAAGTTCCTCTATCCCAACGACGAGAGTCCGGCGGGTCGCGAACTGCGCTTGCGTCAGGAGTATTTTTTCGTCTCCGCTTCCCTGCAGGATCTGGTTAATCGCCATCTCGCCTCAGACGGGCATTTGCGCGGTCTTGCGTCCAAGGCCGCAGTGCAGCTCAACGACACCCATCCCAGTCTCGCGGTCGCCGAACTGATGCGCATCCTGGTCGATCTTCACAATTTTCGATGGGACAACGCGTGGCGGATCACCGTGGCGACTTTGTCCTACACCAATCACACGCTCCTGCCGGAAGCGCTCGAGACCTGGCCGCTCGAATTGTTCGAACGCTTGCTGCCGCGTCACCTGGAAATCATCTACCGCATCAATGTTGCGCACCTGGCGCTGGCGGAAGCGCGCGCTCCCGACGACCTCGAGTTCAAGGCCGCGGTTTCCCTGATCGACGAGAAGTCCGGCCGCAAGGTTCGGATGGGCCAACTGGCATTCGTGGGCTCACACCGCATCAATGGCGTCTCGGGTATGCACTCCGAACTGATGAAGCAGACCGTATTCCACGAACTCAACCAGCTTTACCCCGGTCGCATCACCAACAAAACCAACGGCATCACTTTCCGCCGCTGGCTGATGCTGGCCAACCCGAAGCTGACCGATCTGTTGCGCGACGCCTGCGGGGAAGCCGTGCTCGACGACCCAACGCTGCTTCGCAATCTCGAGGCCCGCGCCAGCGATAGCGCCTTCCAGCAGCAATTCCGGGCCGTCAAGCACCACAACAAAATCGCTCTGGCGCGGCTGGTTTGGGAACGCCTCAAACTTGTGATCGATCCCAGCGCGCTGTTCGA
>JBJMTO010000035.1:0-16792 GCA_045811665.1 Bradyrhizobium sp. | reverse complement strand
ACGAGGTCGGCGACAACCGCGTCCACCGCCATGTCGATACCGCGCTTGAGGTCCATCGGGTTCATGCCGGCGGCCACCGACTTGGCGCCCTCGCGGACAATCGCGGCCGCCAAAACGGTTGCGGTGGTGGTGCCGTCGCCGGCAGCGTCCGCCGCCTTGGAGGCGACTTCGCGCACCATCTGCGCGCCCATGTTCTCGAACTTTTCGTCAAGCTCGATTTCCTTGGCGACGGTGACGCCGTCCTTGGTGATGCGGGGCGCGCCAAACGACTTGTCGAGGACGACGTTGCGGCCCTTGGGCCCGAGCGTTACCTTGACCGCGTTGTTGAGGATTTCGACGCCGCGCAGCATACGATCACGTGCATCGACGCCGAATTTGACTTCTTTAGCTGACATATTTTGCTTCCTTAAAATCTATGGGGGGAAAAGGCGCTTATGCTGCCTTCCTCTTGGCGGCGGGAACGTCGGTGAGAACGCCCATGATGTCGCTCTCCTTCATGATCAGGAGCTCTTGGTTGTCGATCTTGACTTCAGTGCCCGACCATTTGCCGAACAGCACGCGGTCGCCGACCTTGAGATCGATCGGAAGCAGCTTGCCGGCTTCGTCGCGGCCGCCCGGGCCAACTGCGATGATCTCGCCCTGCGAGGGCTTTTCCTTCGCTGTGTCCGGAATGATGATGCCGCCAGCTGTCTTCTCTTCGGCGTCGATGCGCTTGACCACGACGCGGTCGTGAAGCGGACGGAATTTCATGCAGTCCTCCTAAACTTTTGATGATGTTGCAGAATTGGAAAATTTTGGCAGTCGATCAAGGCAAGTGCCAAGATGACTTGCGTGGACATAGTCCAGCTTTGTGCGGGGAACAAGGCCTTCTAGCAAAAAAATTAGCACTCAAATAGGGCGGCTGCCAAAATCGTCCGGCATCCTTAACGGGCAGCGCAGGGAGCGGAACTCCGTATTAGCACCTGCGGTAACTTGCTGCCAACGCAACAATTTTCAACAGTTCATTAAACATTTAGGCTTGTGATGGGTTGGTATCGTGCGTCACATTTGTTTCATGTGAGCGCATCTCGACCGGGTGGCTCCCGGTAGGCGGCCATCTCGGAAATGCGCTCCAGCAATGGAGGTTGGCATGGTCTCGCGAGTTGGGGTTTCCGAAGATTTTCGGAAGCAGGTGCTGGGTTACGGGCTGACGACGGCGGAAATCCTCTATCGGCTGCCCGATCATCCGTCCCTGCTGCAAACGTACGTTTGGCAGAATTACGATCTGTTTCCAAACTTCCCGGCGCTCAAGGATTTTCTGTCGTTCTGGCAGCAGAAACTCGAAGGTCCGCTGTACGCCGTCACCGTTGCCCATTCCAAGCTGATCAGGCCTGCCGAACTGCGCGCGGTGGATGGCGTGTTCCGCCTGCACTAGGGCGCAGACAGGTGGCGCTGCACGCGGCGAAGTTCGTTGCCGCATTGCCGACGAGGGACTAACCTGCCTCCCGACTGCGCTTCCGGAACCGGATGCGCCGGGTTCGAGGAGGCATCGGATGGCCAGGCAGAAGGCAACCTCGCGAGCGGCGGCCCGCCCCGCAGCGCAGAAGAAATCGCCCCTTCGCAAAATTCCAGGCAGGTCGACGGCCCGACTGAGCTTGAAGTCCAAAAATGGCAAGTCCAAAGCGCCGACCGCGCTGGCCAACAAGCGCGCGAGGCCGAAACAGCGCATTGCGATCAGCCACCACCGCGACGAGGATTTCAAAGCCGATGGCTTACGCGCCTACGCGAAATACCGTGACTTGGGGATTGCCGAGGCGAGCAACGGCCTGGCGCGGGCGCATGTGATACGTCTGGTCGGCCCCTGCGATCCGGCCGAAGTTTCGAAGCTGCATTTCCACGACATCGAATTCCAGATGATCTACGTCCTCAAGGGCTGGGTGAAGACCTACATGGAAGGGCAGGGCGAGACACTCATGAAACAGGGTAGCGCATGGACCCAGCCGCCGCGCATCAAGCACCTGATCATGGATTATTCGGATGACGTCGAACTGCTCGAAATCATCCTGCCGGCGGAATTCAAGACGGTCGAACTAGGGGCGTGATCGCTAGGTCAACACTCCGACAATTGCCCCCATCAGGCACGTGGTCAACGTGCCTGATGCAATCGATTTCAATCCCAGTGAATTGATTTCGTCGCGCCGCTCGGGCGCCATGGTTCCCAGCCCGCCGATCATGATGCCAAGGCTGGCGAAGTTGGCGAAACCGCACATCGCGTACAGCATGATCAGGCGCGAGCGCGGATCGAGCGCGCCGTCTGCGAGCCTGGACAGGTCCACATACGCGATCAATTCGTTGAGCACCGTTTTCGTGCCCATCAAGCTGCCGGCCGTGATCGCCTGATCCCAGGGCAAGCCCATCAACCAGCACACGGGCGCCATCACATATCCAAGCAGCCGCTGCAACGATAGCGGCGCGCCGGCGACATCCGGCAACAAGCCGAGGATCGCGTTGGCGAGATACACCAGCGCGACCAGCACGATCAGCATTGCGACGATGTTGAGCAGCAACTCCAGCCCGGCAGTCGTGCCCTTGACGATCGCATCCATGGTGGAGGAGGCGTGCGTCTCCGGGTCCGCAAGCACTGCACCCGTCCTGATATCGCTGATCTCCGGCACCATGATCAGGCTGATGAGGATCGCTGCGGGTGCGCCGAGCACGGAGGCGATCACAAAATGCCCGGCGGCGTCCGGTATCACCGACGCCAGGAATGTGGCGTAGAGCACCAGTACGGTGCCGGCGATTCCGGCCATGCCGCCGGTCATCACCAGGAACAGTTCGCTGCGCGTGAGCTTCGCCAAATACGGCCGGATGAACAGCGGCGCTTCAACCATACCGAGAAAAATGTTCGCGGCAGTGGATAATCCCACCGCACCTCCGACGCCGAGCGTGCGTTGCAGGACCGAGGCCATGCCGCGCACCACCGGCGGCAGAATGCGCCAGTAGAACAACAGCGTCGTCAACACGCTCATGATGAGCACGATGGGCAAAGCCTGAAACGCCAAGATGAAGTCTGCCCCTGGCGATTTGAGCTCGAATGGCAGCGCGCCGCCGCCGAGATATCCGAACACGAAGGCCGTGCCCGCTCGCGACGCGGACGAAATGGCCGCGACCGCTTCGTTGATGATCCCGAACGCGCGCGCGATCACCGGCACTTTGATCAGCACCACGGCAGTGGTCAGTGTAACCGCGAAGCTGGTGAGAGTTTGGCGCGGCGAGACGGCGCGGCGGTTCTCGCCAAACGCCCACGCGATCGCCATCAAGGCGAAAACGCCAAACGCCGATTGCAACTGCTGCATGATTCCCCGAGCCCTTTGCGACTATGGGGCCGGCAGCGTCAGCTGTGCAATGGCGTTGGCCGTGTGCAAGGCAAGTCAGCCGCGTCCGACGAACGGCATCTTTGTAGCCATGACGGTCATAAAGAGCACGTTGGCGTCCAGCGGCAGCGTGGCCATGTAAGCGACGGCATCGCCGACTGCTTTTGCGTCCATGCGCGGCTCGGGTATCTTGCGGCCATCGGGCTGCAATACGCCGTCCACCATGCGATCGGTCATCGGGGTAGCGGCGTTGCCGATGTCAATCTGCCCGACTGCGATGTCGTAGCCGCGGCCATCGAGGTTGGTCGCCTTGGTCAGGCCGGTGATGGCGTGTTTGGTGGACGTGTAGGCTGATGAGAACGGCCGCGGTGCGTGCGCCGAGATCGAGCCGTTGTTGATGATGCGCCCGCCGCGCGGGGTTTGGTCTTTCATGATACGGAAGGCGTGCTGCGTGCATAAGAACGGCGCCGTGAGGTTGGTCGAGACAACCGCCTGCCATTGCGCGAGACTCAGATCCTCGAACGGGACCGGTGGCGCGCCCATGCCGGCGTTGTTGAAGAGAACGTCCAGTCGTCCATAAGCGTCCATGACCTTCGCGAACAGCGCCGCAATCGATCCCGGATCGGTCATATCAGCGGAAACCGGCAAGCTTTTGCCCACATTATCCCCGAGCTTTTGGGTTTCTTCCAGCATTTCCATGCGGCGCCCGGCAAGCACGACAGTAAAGCCCGCCTTCATCAGCGCCAGTGACGCCGCGCGCCCAACGCCCGTGCCTGCGCCGGTGACGACGGCGATTTTGCTTACCTCGGTCATTTTTCCTGCCTTGTGGTTATGTTTCTGATTTGTACGGTGGTCTCGGAATATTCTGATGCGCCGCGCGTAGTGCCGCCGACCAGCGCGAGCGCAGATCGTGAAAGTAAGGCTCGCCGGCTTCGATGCGGTGGTTCAGGTCCGCATCGCAGATGTCGTTTCGTACCACGAGCACGTCAATCGGCAGACCAACCCCAAGATTGGAGCGCATTGTCGAATCCATCGAGATCAGGCTGGTCTTGAGCGCCTCGTACAATTCGACGTCATAATGCATGGCCCGGTCGAGCACCGGCTTGCCGTATTTGTGCTCGCCGATCTGCAGGTACGGGGTGTCGGTCGTACATTCGATGAAATTGCCGGCCGGGTACACCATGAACAGCCGCATCCGCGACCCTTTGATCTGGCCGCCAAACAAAAACGAGACGTCGAAGTTGATGTCTTCGGACTTGAGCACGACGCCTTCGGTGGCGTGAACCGAACGGATCGCTCGTCCGATGCGCTGCGCCGCCTGAAACATGGTAGGCGCATTGAGGAGAGTTTCGCTCTCGCCGGTGTGCGGGTCTTCGAGTCCTTCGCTGAGGGTGGAGAGCACGGACTGGCTGATCGCGAGGTTGCCGGCTGTCGCGATCGCCATGATGCGGTCGCCGGGCTTCCTGAAGATGTGCAGCTTGCGGAACGTCGAGACGTTATCCAGGCCGGCATTGGTTCGAGTGTCGGCGATCATCACCAACCCGTCCCGCACCAAAACTCCGCAACAATAGGTCATTCGCCAATCCCGAAACGCATCAGACGGCGTGGATTACTACCCAATTTCGCCGGGCGCTCAACCCCGTTCGGGCATACGCTGGTGCGGACCGGCCCCGATTTCTCTTGTGGCGCGGGCGCCGGCTAGGCGATTTCCCGCGCGTCCCGCCGCCGATAGATCATCAGCATCAATGGTGCGAGCTGGCGCAACAGTCCGTGCGCGAAGATCGGAGCGGGGCTGGAAAACGGCAGGGCGAGATCGGCTTCCGGTATGCCGCGGACGGCCTTTGAAAGCTCGTCTCCCAGCGCGATCGAAAGCGCGACGGCCCGGCCATTGCAACCGGTCCAGCCGTACGCGTCCGGTCCGAGGCGATGGATGCGAGGCAAAAAGTCGGTGGTCATTCCGACATAGCCGTTCCAGACGTAATCGAATTGGACTTGCCCGATCTGTGGCCACAACCGTTGCAAGCGCGCGGCGACGATCATCTTCAGTCTTTGGGGCTTGTCGCCGGGGCCGATCACGGCTCCTCCGGTTACAAGACGATTTCGTGCGTCGTACCGCGCAAAGTAAAGTTCACCATGCGTATCCGACATGGCCTGACGGCCGGAGATGATGGTTTGCCTTGCCGATTCGGACAGCGGCTGTGTCGCCATTTGCCAGGACAGCACCGGCATGACTTCCTGCGCCATCGCCGGCAGCAGCGATTTCGAGAACTCGCCGGTGTAGGCGTTGGTCGCGACGATCAGGGCCCGACCCGAGATCTCGCCTTGCTCGGTCTTGACCAGCCAACGGCCGTTCCGCCGCTCGAAGCTGAGAGCGGGTGAGCGCGCGTAAATGCGGCCGGCCCGATCGAGCACGGCTCGCGCCAGACCTCGCGCGAGAGCGAGCGGATTGATGTGCCCGCCGGTGCGGTTCCAGAACCCGCCGAACCATGCATCCGAACCGAGCATGGCACGGGTCTGGTCGCGCGAGAGCAATTCTACCGCCGCGCCGTATTTTGACCATTGGCGCACGCGGCGTTCTGCGATCTTGATGCGGCCGGGCGAATGTACCGGCTGTATCCAGCCGGCCTGCTCCTGCTCAGCCTCGATTTGATATCGACGCGCCAAATCGAACAGGATCGAGGCGCTGTCGCGCAGCAAATCCACAAAGCGCTCACCTGCCGCGGCATGCTTGGCGATGATGTCGTCAGGGTCCGGACGGGACAAGGTCGGGATCACCTGTCCGTTGTTGCGGCCCGACGCGCCCCATCCGGGCTCGACGGCTTCCACGACAGCGACATCTACGCCTGCCTCGCGCAGGTGTAGCGCCGTCGAGAGGCCCGTGAAGCCGGCGCCGATGATGACGACATCTGAGTGCGCAGTACTAACGAGCATCGGCAGATCGGGGCCGGGCGGCGTTGCCGCGGCCCATAACGAGGCGGGCCAGCGCGCATTCGCGCTCTCCATTCATCATTCCTTTCGCGGCAAGTCAGGCGTCCGGGTTGTGGATGCTCCGGCAGTCTGGTTAGCTTAGTATGTCAGCGTTGCCGGGGAAACAAACTGTGCCGCTCAAGAATGTCATCGGAATAGATCATGCCGTCGTCATGGTCAGGGATCTCGACCAGGCCGCCGCCAATTGGAAGCGGCTCGGGTTCAGCGTGTCGCCCCGCGGCACGCACAGTTCGAAGATGGGATCGGGCAACTACACCATCATGCTGGATCCCGACTACATCGAACTGCTCGGGGTGTTGGCGGAAACCGAGCATAATGCGCCCGCGCGCGCCTTTCTCGCCAAGTCCGGCGAGGGTATCGAGCGCATCGCGTTCACTGCGATCGATTCCGCCGCCGGAGCCGAAGAAATCCGCGCGCGAGGATACGCGGCCCTTGGCCCGACCGACTTCGAGCGGCCGGTAACGATGCCGGATGGCAGAGTTTCCTCGGCCAAATTCAGAATCTTCCAATGGCCTGTCGAAGAGGCTCCCGCCGGGCTTCGTATCTTCGCCTGTCAGCACAACACCCGGCAAGCGGTGTGGATTCCTGAGCTGATGAATCACGCCAACGGCGCGCAACGTCTCCGGCAGGTGTTGATCGTTTCAAGCGAGCCGGCAAACGATGCCGCGCACCTCGCCCGCCTCATAGACGGGGGCGTCAGCACAGACCGTGACGGTGCAATCGCGGTCCCCTCCGGTTCGGATCGCGCGGACTTCTTGTTGCTCACCAGGGACCAGCTAGGACGGCGATATCCGGGAGTGTCGCTGTCGGGATTGCCCGAACGCGGCGGTGCCGGGCTCGTGCTTGAGACCTGCGATCTTGCGGCCGCAGAAAAGGCCCTCGGTAGCGCGGGTAGCCGCAGCAGCGGCGCTGTGTGCGTCGCACCACAGGCGGCTAACGGTACGCTGCTGGTCTTCGTCGCGGCATAGCCACGTTCAAGCCTTGGCCTTCTTTGGCCTTGGCTTCAAACTTTCGAGAATGCTGCCCAGGATGCCCTTCGGCAGGAAGATGATGAAGACGACCAGCAGCACGCCATAAACGAGGTTGTCCCAGCCGACAGCCTTCGTGCCGAATCCGATGCGCAGGATCTCCGCCAGCAGGATGGTGATAATCGCCCCGACCGTAGGCCCCAGCGAGACATAGAGTCCGCCGACAATGACGGCGAACACCATCTGCAGGGACACGGAAATTCCGCTCACCGTGTCAGGCGAGATGAACATCTGGTACTGGCAGTAGAGTGCTCCGGCGAGCGAGGTCATCAGCGCGGAGATCACCGTTATCTTGAGCTTTTCCCAGGTCACGTTGACCCCGGCGGCGGCGGCGGCATCTTCGTCCTCGGAAATCGCCTCAAGGGCGTAGCGATCCATGCCGCGATCGACCCAGCCCCAGATCGCGAGCCCGACCGCCCAGACCCCAAGTGCAATCAGATACCAGGTTATCTTGTCGTCGAATTGCAGCGCCAGAAATTGGCTGCCCTTGGTTCGGTCGGGCGTGTATCCGAGCGATCCGCCCGTATAGTCGCGCGTTGCGGTTATGACCTGCAGCACGATGCCTGACAAAGCCAATGTCACCAGCACAAAGTAGTGGCCGGTGATGCGAAAGCGAAAACAGGGGTAAGCGACGATCACCGCCAGCACCGCCGCCGCGAGCATCGCAACGGGGATGCCGAGCCAGGGCGATATGCCCAGATGATTCCACAACAGCGCCGTCACGTACGCGCCGACTCCCATGAATCCGCCATGGCCAAGCGAAACCAGACCGAAGCGGCCCATCATCGACCACGAGGTGTAGGCGAACGACCAGATCAGAATGAGGATCAGGAGGTGCAGATGGTAGGGTTCGCGATAGACAAACGGTAGCGCTATCAACCCGGCGCCGGCCACCCAGGGAGCAAGCTGACGTATCGTCACGAGCGCCTCGCCAGTAGCCCTGCGGGCCTTATGAACATCATGACGATGAAGAATGCGAAGGCGAGCACGTAGCCCCACTCAAGATCCGAAAACAGTCCGCCGAGTGAAATGATCTCGGCGAAGACGAACGCGGCCACGAAGCCGCCGACAAAATTGCCGAGGCCGCCCAGAACGCAAATCAGGAATGTGATCGGTCCGAACGACAGGCCGACAAATGGGTGGATATCGTACTGCAGCACCAGCAGGCAGGAAGCGAGGCCGGCGAGCGCGCCGCCTAGCGCCGAGGTGATGAGATAGATGCGGCGAGTGTCCACGCCCATCAGCGCCATGATCTGGCGATCCTGCGAAATGGCCCTGATGGCGGTGCCGACATAGGTCCGCGTCATGAACAGATAGACCAGCACCATCCCAATCAGCGCGGCTGCGAATGCCAGCAGGCGTGAGTAGCTGAAATGCATCTCGGCGAACTGCAGCACTGGCAGCCGAATCCCGAGGTTGCGGAAATCGATCCCGAACGCGACGGTCGCGACGCTCTGCAGCACGAACAGTACGCCACCGGTGGCGAGAAGCTGGTTGATGGGCGGCGCGGAGAGCAGGGGGGCGATGACCAACAGATGTAAAAGCGCGCCAAGTGCTGCCACCAGCAGGATTGTGATCGGCGCGGCCGCGTAATACGGCAATCCGAAATACTGCACGAGGTAGTACATGCCGTACATGCCGATCATCACCAGTTCGGCATAACAGATCCAGGTGACGTCGATTACGCCGAAGATCAAGTTCAGCCCGAGCGCCAGTAGCGCCAGCAAGCCGCCGAGCAGAATGCCGTTCACCATGGCTTCGAGCAGGTAGATGTCGAAAATTTCCATCATCGTTTCAACTACACTCCAAGATAGGCTTGGCGGATCGAATCGTCGGCAAGCATCTCGCTCGATTTGCCGGAGGACCGGATCGAGCCGGCCTCGAGCAGGTAGGCGCGATCGACCACGCGCAGGACCTGCTGCACGTTCTGTTCGACGATCAGGACCGTCAGGCCGCCCGAACGGATCCGCCTCACCAGCTCGAAGACCTGCTGAACCACGACGGGAGCAAGTCCGGCCGAGGGTTCGTCAAGCAGGAGCAATTTCGGATCCGACATCAAGGCGCGGCCGATGGCGCACATTTGTTGCTCGCCGCCGGACATCGTGCCGGCAAGCTGATAGCGGCGCTCCTTCATGCGCGGAAACAGGTCGAACACGAACGCCAGCCGCTCGGCGTACCGCGCCCGCGCCTCCGGCATGAAGGCGCCCATCTTGAGGTTATCTTCCACGGTCAGCCGCGGAAACAGCCGGCGGTTCTCGGGCACGTGCGCGATGCCGAGACCGACAATGCGATGCTCCGGCGTTTTCAGAACATCGCAGCCCTCCATTGAAACGGCGCCGGCGCGAGGCCGGATCAGCCCGGAGATCACCCGCATCAAGGTTGTCTTGCCGGCGCCATTGGGGCCGATCACCCCTACCGCTTCGCCGGTGTTGACGTGGAGACTGACGCCGAACAGCGCCTGGAAAGTGCCGTAGCCTGCATCGACCGAATTCAATTCAAGCATGAATGCACCCCGCCTAACGACGCGCTTGCGCCGCGGCGGCTTGCGTCGCAACGGCATCGGTGCCGAGATAAACCTCGATTACCCGGGGATCGTTCGAAACTTGGCTAGGCAACCCCTCTGAAATTTTCTCGCCATGATCCAGCACCATCACGCGATCGACCACACGCATGAGCACGCCCATGATGTGCTCCACCCAGATGATCGTGATGCCGAGTTCGTCGCGAATTTTGCGCAGCATGTCAGCGGCCTGCACCATCTCCGTATCATCAAGCCCGCCCAGGCTCTCGTCGGCCAGCAACAGCTTCGGCCCGGTGGCGAGGGCCTTGGCAAGCTCCAGCTTTTTCAGGCCGGCTGCTCCCAAGCCTTCGACTCGGGACAGCCGGTCGGTAGGCAGGCCGACCATGGAGAGGGCGTGCTCCGCGGCGTCCTCCGCCTTTGCACGGCTGTGCCGGCCCTGGCCGAAATACCCGGCCAGCGCGACGTTCTCGAACATCGTCAGGCGGTGAAACGGGCGCGGGATCTGGAAAGTGCGGCCGATGCCGCGATTGATGATCCGGTGCGGTGCCAGACCGGAGAGTTCGCCGCCTGCGAACTTCATCGATCCCGCCGAGGGCTGGAAAGTGCCGGACAGCATATTGAAGATGGTGCTCTTGCCCGAGCCGTTCGGGCCGATCAAGCCGAGGATTTCGCCCTGATCGACCTTGAACGACACGTTATTGACGGCCGTGAAGCCGCCAAATCGCTTTATCAGGCCTTCAACTTCCAGCACGACGGTCCCTTGTGTTGGGTAGAACGTTGCCGAGCGAAGTGGTCACCGTTCGCGTCCAGAAAAAAGCGTCGAACGGCCTCGGCTCTGGAGCAATCAGAACCGAGGCCGCGGGGATCGTCTATTTATTGCTGTAGGTCGTGCCTGTCGGTAGCGGCAGCACGGCCTCGCGTTGCGCCTGGCTCTTCGGCCACACCACATACGACTTGTCATCGACGTACTGGATGACCACCGGGAAGGACCGCTCGTTCTGACCGGCCATCGGGGTGCCTTCGCCATGGAATTTGACGCCGAAGCCAAGCATCGTTCCGCCTTCGCCAAGGTCCACATCGAGCGCCGCCTTGCGCAGCGCATCCGGATCGACCCCACCGTATTTCTTGATGGCGCGCGGCATCACTTCGGTCAGGAACACGTAGGTGTTCGAGGCCGCCATGCCGACATGCGCGGACCGGATCGCGACACCCGGCTTGAGCTTGTCGAACTCCTCACCGACCATCTTGATCACTGGCGGCAGCTTCGGATCCATCGATTTCTGGTTTGCGAGCCAGATCGAGATCGGGTCGGTGTTGAAGACGTAATTGACGTCGCCCCCGAGACCTTCCTTCAGCTTTTCGTACACGCCGTACCCGGCGCCGTGTCCCACCAACGCGCCGAATTTCAGCCCTTGTTCACGTGCCTGGCGCAACAGCAGCGTGATGTCAGGATTGTACCCAGTGTGGAAGATGACGTCCGGCTGGGCGCGCTTCAACTTCGTCACCAGCGCCGAGAGATCAGGCGCGGTTGCCGAATAACCTTCCTTGAGCACGACGTTGAAGCCAGCCTTCTTGGCGCCGGCCACGTTGCCTTTTGACACGTCAACGCCGTAGGCGCCGTCCTCGTGGATGATGGCGACGCGCAGGTCCTTTGGCTCCTTGCCGAACTTGGCCTGGGCGTTCTGGCTGATGAAGTCCATTGTCATCAGCCCGAATTGATCGCCGCTCGCCTGCGGGCGGAATACATATTTGAAGTTCTTGCCATCGAGCACCGCCGAGGAGATGCAAGTGGTGATCCACATGAATTTTTTGAGCTGCTCGACGCGAGCGGCGACGGGCACGCATTGCGCTGATGAGAAGAAGCCCAGCAGCATATCGACCTTTTCCTGCTCGATGAGCCGGACCGCCTCATTAATGGCAACGTCGGGCTTGCTCTGGGCGTCGGCATAAACCGCCTCTACCTTGTAGCCTTCGACCCCGGTCTTTGCGTACTGGTCGAGCATGATCTTGGCGCCGGTGTATTGCAGCTCCGAACCGCCACCCGCCAGTGGACCGGTCAGGTCGTAAATCACGCCGATCTTGATTTTCTTCTCCTGGGCGTCGGCGGAAACCGATATGCCCATCACCGCGATCGCGGCGAGCAGCGCACCAAGCGCGCGAACAACCTTACCCACGAGCATTGAAACCCTCCCTGGAAAATTGTGCATTGCGTTTCTTGTAGTGTTGGCCCCATCACAGAGGCAGCGCCCACCGATGTCAAGCGTCAAGGTCCGTCGGCGAACAAGCAGCGACTACCTTCGTGCCGGTGGAAGAATTCCCGAGCGCATGCGAATGTGGGCTCCTGAGCGCCAGAACGCGGAGTTTTTTGTCCCGCTTCGATAACACGCGCCCTGATGCGTTACTTTGGCGCGGCCATCGGGACAGGTGAAAGCTGGCCATGAGCCAGCATTGGGAGGGGTTATGGCTTTGACTGAATCTCATATAGCCGGATCGGATTCGCCGGCCGTCCGCGATATCACGCTTGGCCAGCTGCTTGAGAAGTCCGCGAAGTCGGCGCCGAACAGGCTCGCGCTCATCGCCGGTGTTCCGGACCCCGCGCTTCGGCGCCAGTGGACCTATTCAGAACTCTATGCCGAGGCCCAACGAACGGCGCGAGCGCTGCTTACTCGCTTCAGGCCCGGGGAGAGGGTCGCTGTCTGGGCGTACAACTTGCCCGAATGGATCATGCTCGAGTTTGGAGCAGGATTGGCGGGGGTGGTTTTGGTGACCGTCAATCCGGGCTTCAGGACCAACGAAGTCGAATATGTGCTGAAGCAATCGCGTTCGGCCGGCTTGTTCGTTGTCAGTTCGTTCCGCGGCAATCCCATGTTGGACACGGCTCGCGAGGTGGCGCCGCGGTGCCCGGAACTTCGCGACATCATCTGCTTCGACGACTGGTCCACCTTCGTCGCCGCGGGCGACGACGCGCGCATCGAGCTTCCGGTCGTCAAGCCGACCGATGCCGTGATGATCCAATATACCTCCGGCACGACCGGCTTTCCGAAAGGCGCGCTGTTGCATCATCGTGGTCTCGCCAACAATGGGGCTGACACCGCAGAGCGGATGGGAATCGAACCGGGCGACGTGTTCATAACGACCATGCCGCTGTTCCACACCGGGGGCTGCGTTTGTTGCGTTATCGGGGCGGTGTCCAAGGCTGCTACGCAGGTGCTGCTGGAGGCCTTCGAACCGGGGCTCGTGCTCGAACTGTTCGAGACGTATCGCGGAAACGCAATGATTGGCGTGCCTACGATGCTCGTCGCCATGCTGGAACATCCGTCCTTCGCTACAACCGACCTATCATCGACGAAGGCGATCTGCTCGGGCGGCTCTACCGTGCCGGCGGCGCTTGTCACCTCGCTGGAGCAAAAGCTCGGTGCGCCCTTTACCATCGTGTTTGGGCAGACGGAATGCTCGCCGGTAGCGGCCATGACCATGACGACGGACACGATCGAAGACAAAGCCGGAACCATTGGCTTGCCGCTGCCGAACATGGAAACCAAGATCGTCGATCCCGACACCGGCAAAACCGCCGCAATCGGTGAAATCGGCGAATTCTGCACGCGCGGCTACCACATCATGCTCGGCTATTTCGAGATGCCCGACGCCACCGCCGCCTCAATCGATTCCGATGGCTGGCTGCATACCGGTGACCTCTGCGCGATGGATGAGCGCGGCTACTGCACCGTCGAGGGTCGGCTGAAGGACATGATCATCCGGGGTGGTGAGAACATCTATCCGCGCGAACTTGAGGAACTGTTGTTTCGCCATCCCAAGGTTGGAGAGGTCGCGGTGATCGGGTTGCCGCACGAGAAATGGGGAGAGGAGGTGGCCGCCTTTATTCGTCCCGCGCCTGGCGCGGTCATCGACAAGGAAGAGCTATCCGACTACATGCGTTCTGCGCTTGCGCATTACAAAACACCGAAGCACTGGTTCAGTGTGGAGGCTTTTCCGTTGACGGGTTCGGGCAAGATCCAGAAATTCAAGCTGCGCGAGTTCTGGGCCAAGGGCGAAATGCAGGCGTTGTGACGCGCAGTAGCAAGCCTCCACGGTCTATCTTGTCTGGGATTGCCACTGACCTTGTCGTCCGCCGGCTTGCTCGACCCTGACTGCCACCGTCATTGTTTCCAGGCCCCCGCCATAGCGTGTGCCGCGCACCGGCGCCGCACCGAGATAGTCGAGCCCGATTGCCACACGGGCATGCGCGTCACTCGTGCTGATCCCGTTCGCCGGATCGAACCCGACCCAGCCGAGATCCGGCACGAACGCCTCGGCCCAGGCGTGGCCGGCCGCTTGATTCACCACGCCGTCGGCGCGCAGGAAATGGCCCGACACGAAGCGCGCCGGTACGCCGCCCGAGCGCGCGCACGCGATAAACACATGCGCATAGTCCTGGCAGACTCCACGCTTTAGCCCGAAAGCCTCCACAGCGGGGGTCGCACTGTTGGTGGGATTCTCGTCGAAGGTCATGTGTTCGTTGATTTGCATCATCAGCGCATGCAGGAACCCGAGCACGTCGTTCTCCGATTCGGACCGCAATTGGCGCGAAAAGCCGGCCATCGCCGGGTTGACCTCGGTCAGCGACGTCGAACGCAAAAACAGGCTCGGCGGAAATCGCTCATCTGTTCCCCGCAGCACGCCGCCGGTGTCGTGGGTCTCGATCAGACCTTCGGCGTTGATGGTGAGGTCTGTGATCGATCCCTCGCTCAGCAGATGCGTGACGTTGCCGAATGCGTCCTGATGCACGTGGAGCCGGCAATCGGCGGAGACGTCGATCTGCCATTCCGCGACATATTGCCCGTCATGGCTGCCCGGCGTCATCCGCAGAATTTGAATGACGCCGCTGGCCGGCGGCTCGTAGCGATAGCTGGTCTTGTGAGCAATTCGCAGGCGCATGGAGGGGAGTTTCCGAATTCAGACGAGATATTGCTTGGCGATGATTTCGCCGAGCCTTGAGTTGTCGGCCAGGAACTCCTGGATGAATTCATGGACCCCGTGCTGGAAGATATCCACCATGTGGCTGTGTTCCAGTCGATTGCGTACGCCGCGCGCATGGCGTTGCGCAGCGCCCTGGCGCCCATAGGCCACCCCGATCTGGTCGAGATTTCGCACCAGATTGCCGTAACAGCTCGCCAGCGAGCGCGGCAGCGAATCGTTGAGGATCAGAAGGTCCGCGATCAGCCATGGTTTGAGGGTTTCGCGATACACCCAATGATAGGCGGTCAGCGCCGAGACCGAACGCAGGATCGAGGTCCATTGATAGTAATCAAGAGGCCCGCCGACATGTTCCTCTTCGGGCAGCAGCACGTGATACTTGACGTCCAGGATGCGCGCGGTGTTGTCGGCGCGCTCCAGATGCAGCCCCAGCCGCGAGAACCAGTAAGCATCATTGCGGAGCATGGTCCGATACGCCGAGCCGTCGAACCGGAGCGAGGTCTCCTGCACGAAGCGAAGAAACGTCGCCAGTTCCTCGCGAGTTCTGGTTCCCTGGCCCCAGACCGCCTGGAGATCGATCCAAGCGCCATTGATGGTGTCCCACATCTCGCTTGTCAGCGCGGTTCGTACCGAGCGCGAGTTGAGCCGCGCATTTTCGATGCAGCTTCGAATCGACGACGGATTTCCCGGCGCGAACGAAAGATATTCGACGACGTTTTGCTCGTCGGCCTTGTCGTACAGCCGGTAGAAACCCGCGCTGACGCCTGCGGTCAGCAGCGCTGAATCCCATTCGTTGGTTTTGCCGATATAGGCGCTCGGGAGCGCAGTGACCCGCAACGTGGCCTCGATGGTGCGCGCCAGATACTCCGCGCGTTCGACGTAGCGGGCGAGCCAGTACAGGTTTTCGGCCGTGCGTGACAGCATGCGAGCTCTTCAGCTCTTTTTTCTCGCCCCTTGCGGGGGAGTGTGAATAAAGGCGGACCGGAGCAGAGGACGTGCGCTTTGTACCGGCATCTCAGTCGTCCAATATCCAGGTGTCCTTGGTGCCGCCGCCCTGGCTTGAATTCACCACCAGCGAACCTTCCTTTAGCGCCACCCGGGTCAGTCCACCCGGCACCACGGTGACATGATTGCTTCCGGTCAGCACGAACGGTCGCAGGTCGACATGGCGGGGCGCCAAGCCGGCTGCTGTGCAAGTCGGGCAGGTGGAAAGTGCCAGCGTGGGTTGGGCGATAAAGCCTTCCGGGTCGCGCTTGAGCTTGTCGCGGAAGGCTTCGATGGTTGCCTTGCTAGCGGCGGGGCCAATCAGCATGCCGTAGCCACCGGAGCCGTGCACCTCCTTCACCACCAGTTCGCTGAGGTTATCGAGAACATGAGCCAGGTCCTTGGGCTCGCGGCACCGCCAGGTAGGCACGTTCTTCAGGATCGGCTCTTCCCCGGTGTAGAACTTCACGATCTCCGGCATGTAGGAGTACACGGCCTTGTCGTCGGCGATGCCGGTGCCGACCGCGTTCGCCAGGGTGATGTTGCCCGCCGAATAGGCCGACATCAGCCCGGGCACCCCTAGGGCGGAATCCGTCCGGAAGGTCAGCGGATCCAGGAAATCGTCGTCGACGCGTCGGTAGAGGACGTCGACGCGCTTGAGACCCTCTGTCGTGCGCATGAAGACTTCATCGTTCTTGACGATGAGGTCGCGACCCTCGACCAGCTCGATGCCAAGTTTATCCGCGAGAAACGAGTGCTCGTAATAGGCGGAGTTGTAAACGCCGGGCGTCATCAGCGCCACCGTCGGTTCGCTCGCTGCGCTGAGGGGAGCAACCGACCGCAGCGCCGAAAGCAGTTCGTCCGGGTATCTTTCCACGGGGGCGACCCGGTGCCGGGAGAACAGGTCTGGAAACAACCGCATCATGATTTCGCGGTTTTCCAGC